>CANLED010000013.1 GCA_947489175.1 Chitinophagaceae bacterium
GAGCCAAATTCGCTTCGCTCATCTGTCTCGGCACCCCTCCTGTCCAGGAGGGGAGTCTTTGCTGGAGAAAGCCTGTATTTTAACATGCTGACTTTCAATGAATTACAAAGACGTCATTATAAGCGAAGCGAAAGAACAACTTCAACCCCTTCAACTACTTCAACCGCTTCAACCCCTTCAACTTCTTACGGGCTGTTCCTCGTCCCCTGTCCCTGGTCCCTGGCTGTATAAACTCACAACCCATACTCACTCACCATATACGCCATAGCTGCCATCACCACAGCACCTAGGTTCAATTCACGCTCACTTACAGCTTCAAAAACATCTGTTTTGGCATGGTGCAAATCCATGTATCGTTGAGAATCTGGATTGAGTCCAATCAATGCAGTACCCAAAGCGCGAAGTGGACCAATATCTGCACCGCCGCCGCCTTCATTAAATTCTGTAGCCCCATATTGGTGAAAGAGTGGTTTCCATGACATCAATTTTTCTTTTTGAGAAGGATGAAGGGTAAAACCAAATCCACGAGGAGTAAACCCCCCGGCATCACTTTCCATGGCCATGATGAATTTTTTATTTTCTTTCTTTGCGATGTCGCCATAAGCTGTTCCACCCCTCAACCCATTTTCTTCATTCATGAACATCACAGCGCGTATTGTTCTTTTAGGTTTTATTCCAAGTGATTTAAAAGCCCTGATAATTTCAATGCTTTGCATACAACCTGTACCATCATCATGAGCACCTTCAGCAAGATCCCAGCTGTCTAAATGTCCACCAACTGTGATTATTTCATCAGGTGCAGTTGAACCACGCATCTCACCTACAACATTATAGGAAAGTACATCAGGCAACATTTTACAATTTGTTTTGAAATAGATTGATTTAACCTTGCCTGCTGCTATTGCATTGCTCAATTCAACAGCACCATTTGTACTGATGGCAACGGCAGGAATTTTTGGTTTGTCCTCATCGTAACGGGTGGCTCCTGTATGTGGATTGTCGTCTAGAACAGGTGACAAAGTACGCACAATTACCCCAACAGCACCCATGGCAGCGGCTTTAGAAGGACCTTGCCCACGGTAAACACCAGCTTCACCATAAGCTTTAAATGTGTTGATATAACGGGGATCCATCCTGAAATTATAGAAAACGATATTCCCTTTCACCTTTTCAGCACCCAATTTTTCGAGTTCCGTGAAATTTTTCACTTCAATCACTTTAGCAGTAATACCGGCAACAGGCGTTCCAACTGCATTACCCAAAGACACGATGTTCAAAGGCATTGTTTTGCCATCAGTAAGTGTTGCCTTACCAACTTCCTTAGCACCACGAACCCACTGAGGCACCATGCAGGGTTGAAGGTAAACGGTATCGGCACCAGCCTCACGAAGCATACGGGCAGTTTCTTCAACGGCCTTTGCAGCACCTGCTGAACCAGAGAGGCGTGAACCTACTTTTTTGCATAAGAATCGAAGGTTTGAATAAGCTTGACCATTCATGAAAATTTCATCAGAAATTTTTTTAAACATCAAAGAATCAGCTGATGATTGTGCTACTGAAAACAGACCCGTTAACAGCAGAAAAGTAGATAATAAAGCCTTATTAAGCATTTGCAAAAATTTAAATTGAACACTTATTTAAAAAGAATGCTCAATTTAAGCATCATTTACAGAGAATTAACCTAGACGAGTAAACTTTATTATTGGTAATTTTGTAAAGAACAAAAACTTCAACATGAACATTGGTATTGTTTGTTACCCAACCTTTGGAGGAAGTGGTGTTTTGGCAACAGAATTGGGTAAAGCATTGGCCGACAAAGGACACAGCATTCACTTTATAACATACCAACAACCCGTTAGGTTAACAGGATTTAGTGCCAATATTTTTTATCATGAAGTAAGGGTCCCCACCTATCCATTGTTTGATTTTCCTCCTTATGAAACGGCATTGGCTAGTATGCTGGTAGATGTGGTTCGCAACAACCATATTGACTTACTGCATGTGCACTATGCTATACCGCATGCTTCTGCAGCGTATATGGCAAAAAAAATACTGGAGACAGAAGGATTACATATTCCTTTTATTACGACGCTGCATGGAACGGATATCACACTGGTAGGAAAAGACAAAACCTATGCTCCTGTAGTTTCATTTTCAATCAACCAAAGCGATGCCATAACAGCTGTTTCAAATAATTTACGGGAAGAAACTTTTGCAAACTTCAAAATTGAAAAAGAAATTAATGTCATCCACAACTTTGTTGACATCCACCGATTCAACAAAAAACCCATTGACGCTTTCAGAAAAGTGATTGCACCAGCAGGAGAAAAAATCATCCTACATGCTTCCAACTTCAGAAAAATAAAACGCATAGCTGATGTGATTCGAATTTTTGATGTTATCAAAAAAGACATACCCTCTAAATTACTGTTGGTAGGTGATGGACCCGAAAGACCCATGGCCGAAGAGTTGTGTAGGGAACTTGGCATTTGCGATGATGCCAGGTTTGTAGGAAAACAGCAAGACATGGAAGAAATTTATGCCATTGCAGATTTGTTTCTGCTCCCATCTGAATATGAGAGTTTTGGACTTTCAGCTTTAGAAGCCATGGCTGCAGGCACACCAGTAATTGCTACCAATGCGGGTGGATTACCAGAAATTGTTAGCCATGGAGTCAATGGTTTTCTAGGCAACATTGGTGATGTTAAAAGCATGGGGGATTTTGGAAAAATCATTTTAGGCGATGCAGAAGTCCACAAATCATTCAAATTTGCTGCCAGGGAACAAGCCCTAAAGTTTGATATTGAGAACATTGTTCCGCTCTATGAATCGCTTTACATGAAGGTTTTAAAGAACAATACACATTAACAGCTAAAGGTTCTTTAACCAGATTTCTGGGTTGACAAATATTGATTCTATATTCACAACGAACATAATTTCACCATTTCCATCATCATTAACCCCAGCCTTGCCAAGCAACTGCCCCATCTGAACAACGGTGCCTTTGCTTACGTTAACAGATGAAAGGTTATAGTAGGTTGTGAAATACTTTCCGTGCTTGATAGTAACTGTTTGGCTACCTGCAATATCATAAACTGTTGTAACTATTCCCTCAAATACAGCCTTAACGTTGACGCCGGCATTGGTTTGTATTGTAAGTCCAATGTTGTCTTCTATTAGGGAAGTACCTTCAATTTTTTGCTTACCAAAGCTAGAAACAACGCTGGCTTTATCAACAGGCCATGGTAAATTACCCTTGTTGTTTTCAAACCCAACAGAAACTTTGGTGACCTCAGGTGTATTTTCAAGGACGTTTTCTTTTCTTGCTGAAATAGGCTTTGCAGATGTGATGGTCTTTTTTTCAGCCTCCGGTTTTGCAGCAAGCTTGCGGGCTTCATCTTCAGCTTTTCGCCTTGCAGCTTCAATCTCTCTTCTGATGATGGCGGCAACAGCGTTTTGAAGGTTTCTTTCAATCTTCCGCTTTGCGATCATCTCTTTCTCAATTTCTTTTTCTCTTAATTTAAGCTTTGAAACAAATTGGTTTTTCTCTTGCTTTTCTTCCTCCAAGATTTGCTTTTGCGTTGTTTGTTCAACAAGCACTTTGCCCTTTTCCTTTTTATTTACAGTCAGCATTTGAATCTTAACTTCAAGTTCTTTACTCGTTTTTATGATATTCTGCGCCTGCTCATCACGGTATTTACGGTAAGTCTTTAGATAAGATGTTCTTCTAATTGCATCATTAAAACTTGTTGCAGTAAAAATGAAATTCATCATATCATAGCTACTCCTATTTTTATATGCGTATTCAATTGTTTTTGAATACTGCTGTTTCAACGTATCTAACTGTTTTTGCAGCCTATATATTTCCCTGTTGTTGCTAAAGAGTGTGTTTTCTATCAACCTCATGTCATCATTGAGGTTGTCGATGAAAGCATATCGACTTCTTAGTTTTTTTTCAATGAGTTTTAATTGAGAAAGGCTTGCTTTTTTATCGTTTGTAATAGCACTTTGCGCTTGCTGCAATGAAGTTATTTCTAACTGAATTTCTTTTCGCTTTTTTTCAAGTTCTTCTCTGGTTTGTGCATGTAAACTTGAAATGGACAACCCAATGAACACGAAAAACAATATTTTAGCAAGGCATTTCATCATGTAACGGAATTTATATAATCATCAAATATTGATATTAAATTGAATAAAATATGTTAATTCATCATTTATTCCGATAATTTTTAGGGATAGCAAATGGGAAGCTCATTGGCTTATCAAATTCAACTTGTTTAAACTCAAGCTGAACATCGATTTTTGTTTTTTCTGACAATGAAATTTTTCTCACACCAGCAAACATCCAGTTGCCTGCGGCAGCATATTCTGAGTAAGATAGATTGGCTGTTCTGCTTCTTGTTGCATCTATATCATCTAACTTACTAAACAATAAATTTAGGTCTGCTTTGCTTACAGTGATGAAATGCTTAAAAGCATCACCTATGGTTGACATAGAAATACGGTCGCCTTGATCAGTGTAAGAAATGATATTCTTGTCTAAATACACAGGATTTCCAATGATCAAATCCTGCAGGGTTTTAAAATCAAATGGTACTTTGGTCAGCTCTTGTAAGAAAGAAAGTGGCTTTATCTGAATTGTTCGCTCTAGCTTATTCATGATGGTAATAGAATCTGGGGTTATTATCACCCGAAAGGCTTCTATGTTCAAAGCGGCAATAATAGACACCCAAATGGCACTGTCCTTTCTCATTCTGATGAAGGCATTGAAATCCAAACGGGTATCTTTGTTATCGTTGTAGTCAATTTTAAGTTTGGATGAAAAAGTATTGAAATTTATTTGCTTGGCATTAATTTTAGATAGCGTTGCACGAACTGTTTTTGCTGAATCGGAATCAGCAGGATTGATAACCACAACCACTACGCTGTCTTTTTTTGCAATGACGGTTGTGATTTTTCTGGTTGACCTGCAAGACATGGCAACTGTTGATGCCAAAAAGATTAAGAGGAATATCCTCATGTTTTTAAAATTTAATTTTTTCCAGTATGACCGAAACCGCCTTCATTTCTATCTGAATTGCTAATTGAACTTACTTCTTCCCAAGAAACCCTTTCCACTTTTTGAAATACAACTTGAGCAATTCTATCCCCATTCTCTACAACTTTATCTTCGCCAGATAAATTAATCAAAATAACCTTTATCTCTCCTCGTTAATCAGCGTCTATCGTTCCTGGCGAATTCAAACAAGTAATTCCCTGTTTTAAAGCAAGTCCACTTCTTGGTCTAATTTGTGCTTCAAATCCAGCTGGAATTTCTGTGAAAATTCCTGTTGGAACAAGTACTCTTTGCAGGGGACGAATTATTATTGATTCCTCAAGGTTTGCCCTGATATCCATGCCAGAAGAACCTTCTGTTGCATAAGCAGGCAGTGGATGTTTAGAATGATTTATTATACGAACCTTCAACGAATGTATTTTTACAAATTTACAACTATCCTTAAGAATTGACTGTTGAAAAAGGGTTTATTCAGCGATAGAATCGTTAAAACACTATATTTTTTCAAGCAAAACCGTTGCATAAGCCACCAAACCTTCTTCCCTGCCTACAAATCCCATTTTCTCTGTGGTTGTTGCTTTTACAGAAACATCAGTAATCTCTAACTTTAAAATCGAGGCAATCGCTTCTTGCATAGCAGCAACATAGGGCTTTATTTTGGGCGCTTCCAAACACAATGAGCTATCAACATTCACCACTTGGTATCCCCTGCTGTTAATCAGTTGATATGTTTTATCTAAAAGTATTTTGCTGTCAATATTTTTATAGGCATTGTCTGTATCTGGAAAATGCACCCCAATATCTCCCAAAGCCAATGCGCCCAGCATTGCATCGCAAATAGCGTGCAGTAAAACATCAGCATCACTGTGCCCCTTCGCTCCTTTATGATGTGGTATTTTAACACCTCCAATCCAAAGATCACGTTCCTCCACCATCTGGTGAAAATCGATGCCAAATCCAATTCTATATGCCATTTGCTATTTTTTATAAAAGTATGAAAAAAGAAAACGGCCCAAGTGGGCCGTTGAAAAATATATAATTATGGATGAATATTAATATCCTTCAGCAGGAGATAAATCGAACAATACGCTGAATCGAATTGTGTTTGACAAAGGATTTCTATTAACCCCAGAACCTGATGGTATGAGATATGAAAGATTCAAGTTGATGGAAGAATACTTAAACCCAGCTCCCATTGAAAAATATTGTCTATTTCCTTTGGTTTGGTTTTCATAAAAATATCCAGCCCTCACAGAAAACTGATTGTCGTAGGTAAACTCACTTCCCAGTGATAATGAAAATTCTTTCAATTCTTCAGCAAATCCGCCTGGTGCATCATTGAAAGAGCTAAACCAGCTTCCAACAACACCCTTAGTCCTATAATTAACCAATCCAGCACTATCACCCAAAGCTGGCGGAGTAGGAACCAACAACTTATGTATGTCTAATCCGAATGAAAGCTGATTTACTTCATTGCTTGTATAAGTATAAAGAGCACCCAAGCCAAGGTTTGCTGGTATGAAATCCTTTTGTGTAGCATCACTGGTATAGCTGATTTTTGAACCAAGATTTGTCATGGCCAATCCTAAGTTCACACCACTTCCATCTTCTCCTATGCTTGAATAATACAAGCCAATGTCTCCTGAAACTGCATTTCCTGCTTTGTATGAAACACCATTTACGGCCTGACCGCCGGCAAGGTTCGAGTTGATGTATCGCAAAGCAACTCCCAAACTCAACATATCTGAAAGCTTCCTAGAATATCCTGCATCAAAAGAAAATTCACGTGGACGAAAAGAATTTAAATCGTTCCCTAGGTTATCGGTAAACTGTATATTCCCCAAACTAAAATACCTCAATGAACTTGAAATAGCTTGGTCTTCATCCAACTGATAATATCCTGCTAAGGAAGCAAGATAAACATCATTCAACCCGAGATCTTTCAACCAAGGTGTATAAGTAAACCCTATCCCTGAAGGTTGGGTTGCGAAAGCATATTTTGCAACATTGTAAAACTGAGCGTTGGCATCTGGCGATGTTGCCACTCCTAAATCACCCATCCCACCTGCACGTGCGTCGGGTGAAATACGCAAAAATGGCACTGCTGTTGTTACAACATTGATGGTTTGTCCGGCTGATTGACTAAATGTGAGTTCAGAGGAAAATAACATAGATACCCCTGCAAAAATTTGCACAATACTTCTTTTCATAATAGGTTTTTAGAACAATAAAATAGAATAATTGGGTATAATTGCTTCGATATCAACTGTTTTGTAATGCTAAATTAAGACATTTCAAATTAAAGGATGATGAGCTTTTGTACCTTTTGCGTTGTTTGTCCAGCCGCGTTCCTAACCAACAGCCTATAAACATACATTCCAGACTGTGGCTTATTGTCATTTTCATCATGTCCATTCCAAACAACTTCGATAAAACGATTGGGTGCAGAATTTATTGTCTTATTGATTTTTTTTACCACCTGTCCTTGCAATGTAAGCACCTGTATCTCAACGTTTACCAAGCCAGTAAGGCCTGCCAATTGAAACTGAAATACCGTTTGGTCAGTAACCGGATTGGGGTAGTTTTTAAGTTCAAGAACATCTGTATTTTTTTGGTAGACCACCTTAAAATCCAACTTACATTGACCCGAATTGTTGAATACATCCCATGCCTTAAACGCCAATTGATGACTTCCTTCAGACATTTTTGGCAATTGAAATTTAACCGTTCCTTTAAGAAATCCATTCAATTCAGGTTCATAAAAATCATTCAGTACATAGGTTTGCCTAACATTGTTGTCCAATACCGCGGTGATATCATGCCCTATTCCAATTCCTGAAACATTGATATTGGAGGAATCTGATAATTTTAAAATCAGCAAAGGATTCTCCCCTACTATAGATCCATTGGCAAAGCTTGAATCATTTAAAAAACACTTAATTTCAGGCCCTTCCCCATCATTGATTGCCTCATTACCTAATCCTCCTATCTGAAATCCTTCCTCTGCACCAGAGGCATCGTACTGTCCATTTTCTGCATAATAGCTCAATTTCCCATTGCCGTAGGCGATGTTTACGTCTTTAGGAATGATGCATGTAAATGCAAATTTTCCATTTTCTGCTTTTACTTTCCCGCTGTATAAAATATTTTCTTGGGTGGTAAAATTAGCTACTGTACTGAGAGGATCGTTTGCCAAGGTTTTAACAGTTGCTTTTTTATCAAATAAAATTGGATATACGTATCCGTTGAAATCATTGGCCAAACTGCCTTGGGGGGTAAGTATTTCACCAGTAAAAGTATATCTATTCAATGCTTTTAGTGTATCCTTGGCAGAATTTATTGGCTTTCCGTTGACGCTTTTGGTTATTATCTTATTTGCTGGCATTGCAAGTTTCATGGCTGGGTCGCCCAACAAAATAAATTTTCTTGCATTGGTATAATCACCCGAAGTAGCCACTGTATAATTTTTTGAAGCCAACAAAGATTCTCCCAAAGTTGGAAACTGACCATTGCTATTCCTTTGCAAAGCAAACCTGAAATAATTGTTGTTGATAATTCTATTGCTTGATGCAAAAACCAACCTTGTTGTGGTAAGCAACCCAATGGCACCGGTTGACCTTCCTATCAACAAATCTTCTCCAATAGAAAGTTGTGTAGGGTCGTCAAATGGCGCAAAATCACAGGTTGCCGTTAAAAAAAGAGGTAGTCGGCTTTCATTTTCCCATCCTCCAATCATCTCCTTGTCTAATATTGCTTCTTGTGCTAACCGGATACTACCACCATGACCAGCATAGTTCCAAATTAAAGTACCTTGATTTATTGTTTGATTGATGGCGTTGTTAACTGCGGGATACCTGCTTCCACCTGTACCGCCTTCTTGGGTATAGGCATCTAGGTAGATTTTTTTAAGGTTCAAGCTGGGGGCTTTTTCTTCGATCAAAGATCCATGATATTCTGCATCATTCAAATGAATATTGTAGTCTTCGTCGTCTGCCACCAACGTAATTTTATTCCTCCATGCACCCAATGCGGGTGTGCTGTGATATGCCAAAATTTTATCTACGACTGTTTTAGCTTGTTCTAAATTACGGGCTGGAATTCTTCCGATGGCTATGTCTAACTTGGGTAAAATGATTGTTTTATTGATATCTTCATCATCATCCAAAAAACCAAAATAATCGTCTGTAACATAACTGGTTAATGGATCAAGTGATGATTCACTTTGATAGGATGGCAATTTATTGGTGATATTTCCCCCATTTTCTTTTAGAAGGTAGGATGCCGATCCAAATAACAACAGATATCGTGGGCGTTGGGTGATGTCTGAACCAGCCCTGTCATAAAACATCTTAACAAAATTCCTAATAGCCGTTGGGTCTGGCGAACCAGAAGAAAACTCATTGTATATTTCATTTATATCAACCACTGTCGTTTTGAGGTTATCGTGTGCTTTGTGAAATACCGATAGCTTTTCAGCTTGTGCCATCAACGAGCCATGTGTAACTATCAGCATGTCGGCTTGGGGTAGGCCATGAAGGTTCTGATTTTTTACTACCCCAACAATGTTAGGTTCAAGCAAATCTGATTGATTGAAAGCGATGTATTCCTGAAGGATGTCTGTGCTTGTATTAAATGAAGCAACACCGTTTGAAATGGTCAATTTAACTGTCTTCGGCTCTGCTGCATTCGTTACTTGCCAAACCGAAATAGTTTGTGCTGGATTTTTGATAACGAAGGTAGAAACTGCATTTTTTGCAACAGAGCCCTTATCTCTGAAACTGATTTGATTTAATCCCTGCATGTCTAGTGGCCGGCGAAAAAACACATCAAACCAATTGATCCAAGCCTTTGCATTTATACTTCCCGGGGAAAATTTATACGCAATTTCGAGTTTATTTCCGTTAAAAACTCCACTAGCACTCAACAAGCTGGTGTTGGCAACTTGTTCTATAAGTGTGCCCACTAAGGGTAATGTTTTATGTTCGATCACGGGTTGTCCATTTGCGACAACCGTTATTTTATTAGATTGTCCAGCACTTCGTCCAATTACTTCACTCGTGATTGTAAATTCTCGTGTTTTACTCACTCCATTGAAAGAGATGTTAAAATTCCTTTGAAGAACACCCGCTTGTTCATTTAATTCTTCTCCGTACCATTCCCTTCCGCTCTTTAAAAAATTGATGCTATCAAGTTCATGATGAAAGTGATCATCAAACTCTTCTACAGTACTGTTGGCAGGATTTGCCGCAACTAGCTCAGTAGTACGTTTCCCTTTTATAGTACCAACAGAAACATAATAATATGCTTTGGAAGCATATGGGTTTTTAACAAACTTAAATTTTGAAGACAAACTATCAAACTTCCATTGGTCGGAACCCGGTGCATAAAACAACAAATAATCGTTGCCATCTAAAAAACCATCGCCACCATCTAAAACAGAAATAGCCTTTTCAATTAAATCGTCGGCAGCAACAGATGAATTATCAGTAGGCAAAACGCCTCCCCCATTTCCCAAAAGGCGTATCCCATCCGCATTGATCTTCCCCACAAAGCCCATCTTTTTCATTGTGGCCGCATCAATTTTATATATTCCAGATTTTTCTACAGCAATTTTCACCCATTGGGAGGTCGACAAAACAGATTTGTTTATATATGGCCGTTGTGCAGAGGCCAAAAAGACAATTCCAAGTTGGACAATTATGATAAGTAATCTTTTCATACTGGTTAGTAAACAAATTTAGCATTTACTAAACATAAAAATTGAGTTAAAGCATTGAATAGATTCAATTTAACACTTACATTTGTTGTGAACAGGGAGTATTTTGAACAATATTCTTTTATAATTTCCGTTAAGAAACTTTATCCTAAACAAAGTCAACTTTATGAGGAACCTTTGGTATCTGACCACAATCGTAGTATTATTTAGCGCATGTAAAGGCGGACTTCCTTTTGCAAAAAAGAAGTATGAAAAATCCAGTGCAACAGGCTGGAATTATAGTGACAAAAATATGGGGGCTTTTTATAAGTCGCCTGTAAAAGAACAAGCCACTGGGCCTGGCCTTGTATTTGTTCAAGGAGGTACCTTTTCTATGGGAGCCACAGAAGAGGATGTAATGGGAGATTGGAACAATGTGCCTAGAAGGGTAACTGTTTCTTCCTTTTATATCGACAAAACAGAAGTTGCCAATATTCATTACAGAGAGTATTTGAGTTGGATTGAAAGAACTTTTGAAGATGAACAATATGTAAAGGTTGTTGACGGTGCAAAACCAGATACACTTGTATGGAGGAGCGAACTTTCTGCCAATGAGCCGTTAGTTGAATATTACTTGAGGCATCCATCATATGATTTCTATCCAGTAGTGGGTGTTTCATGGAGGCAAGCAAGTGATTTTTGTATCTGGAGAGGAAGCAGGGTAAATGAATTGATATTGGTTGAAAAAGGTTATGCCAACAAGAACCAGGTCAAAACCATTCAAGGTCAAGGTGAAGAAAACTTCAATACAAAATCATATTTGTTGGGATTGTATGCTCCACAGGCGAGCAAACCTAAGAAAAATGCTTTGCAAGATGAAAACGGAAGACCAAGAACAACCATAAAATTAGAAGACGGTATATTATTTCCAGACTACAGGCTTCCAACAGAAGCAGAGTGGGAATATGCAGCTTTGGGATACATTAAGCAAAATCCAAATGTAAAAGTGAAGGAAGGCAAGCGTGGAGAAGAGCTTATCATGAACCGCCAGGTTTATACATGGTCTAGTAATGTAAATGGACTTAGAGACAATAGGTTTGGAAGCTGGCAAGGAAAGTTCAATGCTAACTTCAAACGTGGTAATGGTGACTATATGGGTACTGCAGGTGGATTGAACGATAATTCAGCATTTACAGGACCAGTAGATGCTTTCTTACCAAATGGATTTGGATTATTCAACATGTCTGGAAACGTAAATGAGTGGGTTTCCGATGTATTCAGGCCATTGTCTAGCTTAGATGTTGACGATTTAAATCCATATCGTGGTAATGTTTTCAAAAAATTAGAAAAAGACGCCAACAATGAATATCAGCGCGACAGCATTGGAAAGGTGAAATCAGTTGCAGTAACGGATGAGGAATCTAAGAAAAGATTAAACTACCAGAAAGGCAATGTAATCAATTACAAAGATGGTGACACAACTTCAATGGTAAGTTATGGCTATGGCAATACAACATTGGTAAATGATAAGTCACGTGTAATCAAAGGCGGAAGTTGGGATGACAGGGCCTACTGGCTTGGACCAGGTACAAGAAGATACATGGATGAAGATCAATCTGCTTCAACAGTTGGATTCAGGTGTGCAATGGATCGCTTTGGTAGCCAAGAAGGAAATGGCTTTAAAAATGGCAACAACTTCAGCAACAGAAGGCAGAATACGAGGAAGAAATAAAAAATTGATAAAAAATTGAAACCGTCTCATGTATCATGAGGCGGTTTTTTTTTGTTTATGGCCTAGATTGAATGTTTTTATTCCCATCCACGTCTCCCGAAGGGGACGGGGATGATTAGTTCAAAAAGAAGTTTGTTCGTAAAAACCTCACCTTCCTCTTCGAGAGAAGGTGAGGGGAAATGGAGTATATCTTCGAGAGAAGGTGAGTGGAAATGAACCCCAGGCTATTGAAGATTCAGAATTACTAGCAAAAATCATATTACCTTTGCAGCATGCAGATAGAAAGGCTGTATAAGATTTTTAAGGCGCATCCATGCGTTCAAACAGATACCAGGGCATTGGCAGAAGGACAAATATTTTTTGCCCTAAAAGGTCCAAATTTCAATGGAAATACATTTGCAAGCAAGGCTTTGGAGTTAGGGGCCGTTGCGGTGGTTGTGGATGAAGAAACAGGCATAGCTGATGAAAGAATATTTCAAGTAGAAGATGTTTTATCCGCCCTTCAGTCATTGGCACTTCACCACCGAAAACAATTCAATATCCCATTTATAGCCATCACAGGTAGCAATGGAAAAACAACCACCAAAGAATTGATCCATGTGGTGTTGTCATCAACCTACAAAACATACACAACAAAAGGAAATCTAAACAACCACATTGGAGTTCCGTTGACCATCCTATCCATAAAAGAAGATGCAGAAATGGCATTGATTGAGATGGGAGCAAATCACCAAAAAGAGATCGAAAGTTATTGCAAGATAGCATTGCCAACGCATGGCATCATCAACAATTGCGGAAAGGCACATTTAGAAGGCTTTGGAGGAATAGAAGGTATAAGAAAAGGGAAGGGAGAATTATTTGATTTTTTGGCATCAAACCAAGGGAAAGCAATTATCAACAGCGACTTAGACTATCTCCTAACCATGAGCAAAAAAATCGAACATGTGCTTTATTATGGTAATACGTTGGGGAAAATCAAAACTTCAATTATCAAATCAGAACCATTCTTATTAGTAGAGGTTGAAAATAATACCATGGATAACCTTAAGATTCAAACCCAATTGGTAGGATCTTATAATAAACCCAATGTTGAAGCGGCAATAGCCGTAGGGATTGAGTTTGGCATATCTATAGAAAAAATAAAAAAGGCAATAGAAAACTATCAACCAGACAATGCAAGGTCTCAAATGATTACCAAGGGTTCAAATAAAATCATCTTGGATGCATACAATGCAAACCCCAGCAGCATGCAAGTGGCGCTTGAGAATTTTGCTGAACAACAGGACAAAAACAAATATCTTTTTTTGGGCGCTATGATGGAGCTGGGAGAATATTCTATCAAAGAACATGAAAATATTATATCATCACTGGTTGAAAAAAATTTAAAAAACACAATACTTGTTGGAGGTGATTTTGGAAAGATCAAACATCCTTTCGTTTATTTTGAAAGCGCAGACAGTGCTCGTGATTGGTTAAAAGACAACCCAATTGAAAATGCTTTAATTCTCATCAAAGGATCTAGAAGCACAAAAATGGAAAAAATATTAGAATTGCTCTAATGCAACAGATGATACAAGGAAAAAATTAGTGCATAATAAATTGCAATCAAAATTATGGGAAAGTTAAGCAACACTTATTTGGCCGCTGTTTTTAATAATAAATGTCCACGCTGTAGAGAAGGTAAAATTTATGAATCGCCGAATGCTTATAAATATGGACAAACAATCAAGATGAATGAAGTTTGTCCAGTTTGCAAACAACCTACTGAAATAGAAGTTGGCTTTTACTATGGAACAGGCTATGTTAGCTATGCTTTGTCTGTTGCCTTCAGCGTAGCTACACTTGTAGCTTGGTGGGTAATTATTGGACTTTCATTAGACGACAACAGATTTTTTTGGTGGATGGGCATCAACGCAGTTGTAATGCTAGCCTTGCAGCCTTTATTTATGAGATTATCTAGAACACTGTGGCTGTCTTGGTTTGTCTCTTATGATAAAAATTGGAAAGAAAACCAGTTGTAATAGCTAAAAATAGTTATTCCTAAACAATAACACAATTGGTAATAAATAGAAATAAGTTACCTTAGAAGCAATCAATAACAAACAACCACATAACATGAAAAGAATTCTTTTTGCATTATTTGCTATGGTCACATTAGGTGTTCAGGCACAAAAACAATACCTCATCAAGGGAGATGTAAGCAAAGTAAAGGACCCCATTAACAAGGTTTACTTGTCATATTATGCCGATGGTAAATCGACACAAGACAGTGCCATGGTAATCGATGGGAAATATGAATTTAAAGGAGTAGTGAGTGATCCGGTGATGGCGAATTTGAGGGCTAGTTATGCATCAGATACATCATCGAAAACAAAAAGGATGGTATCTTATGCAAAAGATGTGGCTGGTATTTTCATAGAGAACTCAAAAATCAACATCAACAATATAGATTCATTCTCTAATGTTACCATCAAAGGTTCTAAGGCACATGCTGAATATTTGAAATTGAAGGATGTGACCAAAGACATTACCGCCAAGATGGGTGTATTGAACAAGGAATACAGCGAGCTATACAAAAAGAAGGATGATGCAGGGATGAAAAGGGTTGATGATGAATTTGAAAAAGTAGATGCAGAAATGAAGCTGAAGTATAAAGAATATTTGAAAACAAACACAAATTCACCAATTGGAATTTATGCATTTAAGCAATATGCAGGGTACGACATCAATGCAGATGATGCAGAACCTATTTTTCTTGCACTCTCTGAGACGATCAGAAATTCAGCTGGAGGAAAAGAAATGACAGAAAAAATTGAGATCGCAAAGAAAACAGGTGTTGGAAGAATTGCCATGGAATTCACCCAAAATGACACACTTGGTAATCCTATTTCATTGTCATCTTTTCGTGGTAAATATTTATTGATTGATTTCTGGGCCAGCTGGTGCGGACCATGCCGCCAAGAAAATCCAAATGTGGTGTTGGCATTCAACAAATACAACAACAAAGGATTTGATGTATTGGGCGTTTCGTTGGATCAACCAACAGGAAAAGAAAAATGGTTGAAAGCAATACATGATGATAAATTAACATGGACACAGGTATCAGACTTACAATATTGGAAAAATGCAGTATCTGTTATGTACGGAATACAAGCAATTCCTCAGAATTTCTTGCTCGATCCACAAGGGAAGATAATAGGCAAGAACCTAAGGGGTGAAGCGTTGAATAAGAAGTTGGAAGAGCTCTTCCGTTAAAGTTTAAAGTTTTTTGTTTAAGGTTTAAAGATTGAAGCCAAGCCTGATTATTAAACCTTAAACAAAAAACTTTAAACTAAAACAACGATATTTGCACCCTCTTAAACAACAAAAAAATGAGTAAATACAGAGCAGGCGTTCTTTTTGGCGATGAGCTAAAAGCGCTTTATCAAGACGCAAAAGACAATCATTTCGCAATGCCGGCGGTTAATACCACTGGAACGGATACCATCAATGCAACATTGGAAGCAGCAGCAGCAGTAAATTCTCCTGTAATAGTTCAGTTTTCTAATGGTGGGGCACAATTCATTGCAGGAAAAGGAATGCCGAACGACAAAATGCAGGCCAATATTTCTGGAGCAATTTCTGGTGCATTGCATATTCACAATGTGGCTAAGTACTATGGTGTTCCCGTTGTGTTGCACACGGATCATGCTTCAAAAAAATGGCTACCATGGATCAGTGCTTTGATTGATGCAGGTGAACAATACAAGATAGAAAAAGGCCAACCTTTGTTCAGTTCTCACATGCTTGACCTTAGTGAAGAACCATTGGAAGAAAACATTGCAACATCCGTTGAATTTTTCAAGCGCATGGCACCACTTGGAATGGGCATTGAAATTGAGCTTGGTGTAACTGGCGGTGAGGAAGATGGTGTTGATAATTCAGATGTTGAAAACGACAAACTATATACACAACCTCAACACGTTGCACATGCTTATACAGAATTGGGCAAAGTAGGTGAATTGTTCACCGTAGCCGCAGCTTTTGGGAATGTACATGGAGTTTATAGTCCAGGCAACGTTCAACTTCGCCCTGAGATTCTTAAGAATTCTCAAGACTATATCCAAAAAACATTCAACACTGGCGAAAAGCCTGTTTTCTTTGTATTCCATGGTGGAAGCGGCTCTCCGCAGCATCAGATCAGGGAAGCCATCGGATACGGTGCAATTAAAATGAACATCGACACAGACCTGCAATGGGCTTTCTGGGAAGGTGTGTTGAACAATTATAAAAAGAACGAGGCATATCTTCAAGCTCAACTGGGCAATCCAGATGGAGCAGATAAGCCTAACAAAAAACATTATGACCCAAGGGTTTGGCTTAGAAAGGGTGAAGAAACCTTTATGTCACGTTTAAAAATAGCGTTTGAAGACTTGAATTGCATCAATAGAAACGCTTAATAGTTTAACGTTTATGGTTTAAAGTTTAATTTGGGAACATACCCTGATTAAACTTTAAACCATAAACTAAAAACTTATCTTCCCATCCATCCGCCGTCTACCGTCAGAATCTCCCCATGCACATAGCTGCTAGCTGCTGAAGCAAGATATACCACAGCACCTTTAAAATCTTCAGGATCTCCCCAACGTTTTGCAGGAATACGATCAAGAATTGACTTACTCCTTTCAGGATCATTACGCAATGCCTCTGTATTGTCGGTAGCAATGTACCCCGGTGCAATTCCATTTACATTAACACCTTTTGAAGCCCATTCATTGGCAAGAGCTTTTACTAGACTGCCCAATGCACCTTTGCTGGCGGCATAGCCAGGTACGTTGATACCACCTTGAAAAGTAAGGAGAGAACAGGTGAAAATAATTTTACCTTGTCCCTGCTCAATCATCTTTTTCCCAATTTCACGAGAAATAATAAACTGAGCATCAAGGTTGATGTTGATAACACGATCCCAATACTCATCACTGTGTTCTGCAGCAGGATTGCGCATGATGGTACCTGCATTATTCACCAAAATATCAACTGCATGCCCATCCTCATTAAGTTTTTTGAGAAATTCATAAATGCTATCACGGCTCGAGAAATCCGCCTGATAAGCTGTAAAACTTCTACCCAAAGAGGTAACCTCTTGCTCCACATCGCTTCCAGAAGATTTCAAAGATGCGCTAACACCTATGATATTTGCACCAGCTTCAGCTAGGCCTATTGCCATTCCCATGCCAATGCCTCTGTTACAGCCAGTAACGAGGGCTGTTTTTCCTGTTAAGTCGAATTTTTGTAAAATGCTCATATTTTGTTGAGTCGTTTAGTTGTTTAGTTGTTTAGTTGTTGAGTTGTTGAGAAAGTTTAGAGGGTTTAGAAAGTTTAGAAAGTTTAGAGGGTTTAGAAAGTTTAGAAAGTTTAGAAAGTTTAGAAAGTTTAGAAAGTTTAGAAAGTTTAGAGGGTTTAGAAGATTGAGCAAGTTTAGTTGTTGAGTCGTTTAGTTGTTTAGAAAGTTTAGAAAGTACCTCCTAAACACCTAAACGACTCAACAACTAAACCTTCTCAACTTTCTCAACTTTCTCAACTCCTTCAACCTCTTCAACCTCTTCAACAATTGTATTACAAAGATACTCCCCTCTTCCAAGGAATAAAATCATCCTGATTGAGTTGAACGGCTTTGGGGATAACCTCACCACTCGCAGCTTTGATG
>CANLED010000014.1 GCA_947489175.1 Chitinophagaceae bacterium
GGGAGTCTTTAACATGATGATTTTCAATGAATTACAAAAACGTCATTATAAAAGTGCCGCGATGAAAATCCTCTCCTCTCAATGCTTATGATCAGCTTGCTGGTAATGCGCTTTGATCAAATCCATCCCATAATCACCTCCATCAAAATCTCGCCAAACAGCATGTATGTGATTGGCATTGTTCTGCGTATTGTCAAACTCAATCAAAAATGTTTTTCCTTGTATACGATAATAATGCCCTTCGCCAATTTTTGTAGCCCCTGCCCATCCAAACCTAATGGTATCAATGTCCTCTGTCATGATTTTTTTCTTTCTAAACTTGGCAATCTTGTCTGGCATTGATGCCAAATAAGTAGCAATTATTTTTTCCAAGATTATTTTTTGAGCCACCGTCATTTCACTTGCCAACAAACCTAGATCCTCCAAAGGTTTTACTTGTGGAGAATTATAGGTGATGATATCGGAGAATGCCTTTGTTGTAAAAATAGCCTTTGCTTTTTGGTTATTGTCTAACAAATCTAACAATTCAAAACCAACATCCTCTTCATCCTTCAATGCCCTGAAACCCTTTTGTGGTCCTTCTTTCACCGTACCTGGATTGGCGCCAAAAAAGAAAGGGGCTACGGCAATTTTATCATTGATGACGGTGAAGTTAAGCGCCAAATGATGCCCAGTAAATTTCCAAGCCCACACATCATTCTTGCCAGGCATCCCATAAATTGAGACAAAATAATTCTCAGGAATGCGTGCCTTGTTTTTCGGTTCCAATACCATCAACACATATTCCAGGTCCATGATTCTGTTGGTTTTATCAAACCCTTTGTCGCTCAAAAAACCATGCAGCAACCTGCTCACCAACATTTTCTGAATTGAATCCATGTCCTTCAACGGAACCCCAGTTCTTGGCGATTGTGGTGGCGGAACAAAATGCCAATCGTATCGATTCATTTCGTCGAAGGGAAACAGCATGATTTTCTTTTGCTCAGAAGTCAATGTATTGATTAAATCAACTGCATGCTTGGTATTCGTTTTGGTGGAGAATGTTGATTGTCCCAACAAGCAAATTGGCATCAACAAGACTAACAGTAATCTTAAAAACATGGAAAATATTTAGTTCATCAAGTTAATGCTTTTTTGACGATTGGCTTCTTGGTTTTAGTTTAAGGGGTCAAGTGACAGAATCTCTGGCTGAAGAGTTGCTTCGCTTCGCAGTTCCTTCGCTTAGAATGAAGTCTTTGTAATTTTTTAAAAATCAATATGGAATGTATTTCTCAATAGCCTGGGGTTTAAACCCCAGGCTATTGAGCATGAAGATTGGAAAAAAATTACTAAACGTCATACCCTTTTTTAAAGGTCACCCAATAACACATTCAAGGTAACAGAGCCTCGGCTGTTCCTCGTCCCCTGTCCCTCGTCCCTGGCTGTTTAGCCTTATCTTTGCAAAAATCTTTTCATGAAAATATTAATGGTTTGTTTGGGAAATATTTGTCGGAGTCCAATCGCCGAAGGCATCATGAAAAAAAAGTGCGAGGAGGCAGGACTTGATTGGGAAATTGACAGTGCTGGCACCTTAGATTATCACGAAGGAAGTGCCCCTCACATCATGTCACAAGCAATATCAAAACTCAACGGAGTTGATATTTCAAAGCAAAAATCAAGGCCGATTGTCAAGGAAGACTTTACCCATTTCGACTTAATCATACCCATGGCGATTGATGTAGCAACACAAATGCAATATATTCTTAAAGATACCTACGATGCAGACAAGGTGCAATTGCTGTTGAACTATCCCTTTCCTGGAACGGGCATTGATGTTCCAGACCCATGGGGGAAAACGGAAGCGGCATTTCATGAAGTGTATGACTTGATTGACCATGCCTGTGATGCCATGATCAAGGAACTTACATCAACAAAACAATAGTAACTTCGCGCCCATGAAACCATCATTGCCACAAGGAACACGCGATTTTTCCTCAACAGTATTGAGGAAAAGAAATTTCATATTTCAAACGATAAAATCGGTTTTCGAATTGTACGGGTTTGAACCTTTGGAAACGCCTGCCATGGAAAACACAGAAACCCTGCTGGGGAAGTATGGTGATGAGGGAGATAAATTGATTTTTAAAATCTTAAACAACGGATTGGATAATCCCGCTAAAAAAGAATCGGCCAAGGCTGATTTCGATTTGGTGTTGGAAGGAAAGACCAACAAAGGCATTACTGAAAGGGCGCTAAGGTATGATTTAACGATACCATTTGCCAGGTATGTTGCCATGAACCATGGACAATTATCATTGCCCTTTAAGCGCTACCAGATGCAGCCAGTATGGCGTGCAGACAGGCCCCAAAGAGGCCGATACAGGGAGTTTTATCAATGTGATGCCGATGTTGCAGGAAGCACATCCTTGCTGCATGAAATTGAACTTTCATTGATTTATTCAAGTGTATTTGAAAAGCTGGGAGTTCCAGTAGCAATCAACATCAACAACAGAAAAATACTGAACGCATTGGCCAATTTGTGTGGTGGAGAAGACAGGATGACGTCTATTACAGTGGCTATTGACAAGCTTGATAAAATTGGGATTGAAAAAGTAAAAGAGGAATTGATTTCAAGAGGCCTAAACATTGAACAAGTTGCCATTGTGGAATCATTTATTTCAATTGAAGGAAGCAATGAGGAAAAACTGGAAAAGCTTGATGAAATGTTCAATTCAGACGAAATAGGAAAACAAGGAATTGCAGAACTTAGGCATATTTTAAGTGCAGTTCAACAAACAACTTTAAACCAACAACTAGTCATTGATTTATCCTTGGCACGTGGATTGAACTATTACACTGGCAGCATCTTTGAGGTAAAAGCAACAGGCGTTCAGATGGGTAGCATAGGCGGCGGTGGAAGATACGACGACCTAACGGGATTGTTTGGTGTAAAAGGGATTGCAGGTGTTGGGATTTCTTTTGGCGTGGATCGGATTTATGATGTGATGGACGAACTGGGCATATTTCCTGAAAGCATACAAAAAGGAACCACTGTATTATTCTTCAATACCGGCAGTGAAGAAGAAAAGCATATTTTGAAGATGGCTCAGGAGTTGAGATCGAAAGGGATTTCAACAGAAATATTTCACGAAGCCACAAAATTTGACAAGCAATTTAAATATGCAGAGCGCAAGAATATTCCTTATGTGGTGATTATAGGCAGCAAGGAAATTGAAGCCGGCACCTGCATGGTGAAAAATTTATTGAAGAGTACACAGGTTGAAATTAATGCGAGTGAATTGGCCCAGAGGTTGATGGAAAATAAATTATAATTTGTCATTACGATCAATGTGAGGAATCTTTTTCTTCCCCTCACCTTCTCTCGAAGAGGAAGGTGAGGCTACTTTTTAAAGACGGCATCCCCGTCCTCTTCGGGGAGACGGGGATGGAAAGAGATCCTTCGCTGTGCTCAGGATGACGGGGTCTTTTTTCTTCCCCTCACCTTCTCTCGAAGAGGAAGGTGAGGTTGCCTCCAATTAATATTCCCTCTCATTACTATCTACTATTATTTTGACAAATCAATATCCTTCAATGCCATATAATTAGTAAGATTAAATACTCCTTGATTTCCGCTTGCATAAAATCCAGCTGAACTATGCCTATATTCAATTGGACTATTGGATAATTTCCATTTACCTTGACAAGGATTGTTATGCATATAATCTAGCTTTTGATTAATAAATTTTTCAGAGTTACATTCTTTCCAATCAAAGGATTTTTCCCAGACTAAATGTTTTTTACCTGAGTTTTTCTCAGAATTAGAAACAGCATTTGATAGAACATTTAAAAATGCTTTTTCATCCGATTTAATAAGTCTGTCAATAATCTCGTAAGCCATAAACCTTTTCCCATTACCTACTACAATGTTCAATGAAGTTCCGATATTTTTGAATCCTATCATTACATGAATATGATTTGGCATTATAACATAGCCGACAATATAATTACCATTTTTTTTTAGAACTTCAAACCAATTATACACAATATCAAACCCATTTGTTACACTAATTAACGGCAACCATTTGCAGCAGGTGAAAGTGATAAAATAGATTCCATCAAAAAAAGGTATTGATTTATGTGTTGGCATTAAATGCAAGATTAAAAAATCATTGATAACTTAAAAGGTGATTTAATCAAGATTCATTGAGAAAAAAACAAAAAAAGGTGTTTAAAACTACATCCCCGTCCTCTTCGAGAGACGGGGATGGGAAGAAAATTATAACCTGATATATCGAGCAATAAGAAGAAACTCTTCTTCTTACATTCACTTTAAGAGAAAAAATAATTTCCCCTCACCTTCTCTCGAAGAGGAAGGTGAGGCTACTTTTTAAAGACGGCCTCCCCGTCCTCTTCGAGAGACGGGGAGGGGAATAAGAAAAACAACTCAACACTGTATTACCCTTTCCACTTCGTGAGCTGCTTCAACGTAGCATCTAGGTCTTTTGACAATGGTGCCGTTAACATAATTTTCTCACCCTTTCTATCAATTACCTCAAGGCTGTATGCATGAAGTGCCAATCGTGATAGCAGGGGTCTTTCTTCTTCTGAATCTTTCGATAGGTTGAATTTCTTTCTTTTGATAGCAGACAATAAAACAGGATCTGTACTGCCATAAATTGGATCGCAAACCAAGGCGTGCCCTGCATTTTGAAGGTGTACCCTTATCTGATGTGTTCGTCCTGTTTCTATTTGAAAACGCACCCAGGTATAACTTCTAAACCGTTGTTCAACTTTAAAATGGGTTATCGCTGATTTCCCTTTCCTACCTACACGCATGCGCCCATTTAAGGCTGGATGTGGCTCTATTGGTTGGTCGTAGGTACCCTCTTCATCCGACATCGATCCTTGCACCAAACCATAATATGTTTTTGTGATTGCCCTGCTTTCAAATTGTTGGTTGAAAAACTTATGAGCCTCAGGATTCTTTGCCAACAACAACAATCCGCTGGTATCACGATCTATGCGGTGTACAAAAAACACTTTCTCTTGCCGAGACTCAAACCAGCTTTTAATCGACAACAACTCTGGGTCAAAACGGTCAGGAAGGGTCAGCCAACCGGATGGCTTATTGATGGCAATAATGTCTTCGTCTTCGAATATGATTTGTGGTTGTAAATACACTTTTAGTTGTAGGTTGAAAGTTTATTGTTGAATAGCCTCGCCTCTGAATTATTGAAGATTTGTTTTGTAAAATTTCAGTGTTGAAAAATTCTTTCAAAGATGCCAACACAGGATTTTGAACAATCAAATAAACTATACCTTCGCTTTTTTAATGAATGAACTGTTCATGAATTTCAACAACCTAACTTCCTTTTCATTCAAATATCTCCACTTGCTTCTCTCTACATTCTTCTTGGTAAGATTTGCAAACACTACCCTATCCAAGTTTCTCACATCATATCCAAGAAATTCAAACATCCTTCTAACAATGTGATTTCTTCCACTGTGGATTTCAACTCCAATAATGGACTTGTCCTTTGCATCTACATAACCAAGTGCATCAGCCTTTACAAACCCATCATCCAAGGTTAGTCCGTTCAACATTTTATCAAAATCAACTTTAGAAAATGGCTTGTCTAACTTAGCTTCATATACTTTTCTCACTTCATGCGAAGGATGGGATAATTTTTGTGTTAGGTCACCGTCATTTGTCAACAACAACACCCCTGTTGTATTCCTATCCAACCTTCCCACAGGAAAAATCCGCTCTCCTGTTGCGCCCCTGATCAAATCTAACACGGTTTTTCTTCCTTGTGGATCTTCTGATGTCGTGATGTAATCCTTTGGCTTATTGAGTAATATATAAACTAGGTTTTTTTCAGGAAGGATTTTTTTGCCCAAATACAATACTACATCCTCTGGCGTGATTTTAAACCCGGGCTCAACAATGGTTTTATCGTTTACTTTTACTTTTTCCTCTTTGATTAATATGATGGCATCTCTTCTGGAACAAATGCCGCAATGGGCGATGTATTTATTCAACGGCATGCTCTTGTCCTGTTTCCTGACAATCATGGGCATCTTACCAGCAGACTCTGGAATTGGATCATAACCCTTTTCTTTTGCAATGTTGATGATTTTTCTCTTCTCCGCTTTTTTAAGTTCTATGGCATCTGAACGCTCCTTTTTCCACTTCTTCTTTTCCTGACGGAATTCTTCTTTAATTGCGCTGTTCTTTTTCTGGACTACGAACTTGGAGAAATTGTCTGTACGTTTCATTTTTTTTGTTTTGCTGTTTTTCAACAGGATGATATAATATATAAACCTTAAACTCTAAACCTTAAACTATTTATTCGCCAGCTGCCCACATGCTGCATCGATGTCTTTTCCCCTGCTTTTCCTCAACCTTGCATTCACGCGGTTCTTTTCGAGGTGACGCATGAATTCAGCAGTTTTTTCCTCTGTCGGTTTTTTGAACCTCGCGTACTCAATTGGATTGTATTCAATGATGTTCACCAAATCAGCTGGTATCTGCCTGTATATTTTGATTAAATTATCAGCATCTTCAAATGAGTCATTGAAGTTATCAAAAAGGATATATTCTAAAGTGATTTCACTTTTTGTTTGCTTGTAGAAATAGTTCAAAGCATCTATCAATGATTGCAAATTATTGCTTTCATTGATGGGCATGATTTCATTTCTCTTCTTGTCTGTTGGTGCATGAAGTGATAAAGCCAACTTAAAACGAACTTGATCATCGCCCAATTGCCTGATCATCTTTGCCACACCAGCTGTTGAAACGGTGATTCGGCGCGGACTCATTCCCAAACCATCAGGAGCAGTGATGCGTTCAACAGCTTTCATCATGTTTTTATAATTGAGCAATGGCTCTCCCATCCCCATAAAAACAATATTGGTCAGCTTCTTATCATGCATTTTCATGGCCTGCTGATTGAGCAACACCACTTCATCATAAATTTCATCATAAACAAGGTTTCGCTTCTTGTCCATATACCCCGTCGCACAAAATTTACAACTGAGGCTGCATCCAACTTGAGAAGACACACATGCTGTCAATCTCTCCTCAGTTGGAATGAGAACACCCTCTACTTTATGACCATCAAACGTTTTGAATCTTGATTTTACAGTCCCATCATCACTAAATTGTGTAGCATCTGTAGTAAGTGAAGTGAAATCAAATGCATCTTCCAGCTTGGTGCGTAAATCTTTGGAAAGATTTGACATGGATTGAAAATCAGGTGCATTTTTTTGCCATATCCATTCCCAAACCTGTTTTACCCTAAATTTTTTTTCGCCAATTGATTCGAAATAGGATGTAATTTCGTCAATGCTTAAATGCCTAATGTTAGGCTTAACCGTAGTGCTCATTCAGCAAAGATACGATTTAGAGTTTTTAGTTTAAGGTTTTTAGTTTAAGGCTGTTAGTTTAAGGTTTTTAGTTTAAAGTTTAATCCTCTCGCGGTAAAACCCTAAACTTTAAACCTTAAACTAAAAACTCTAAAGATTCGGCTGTGGGGTGAACCTCAAATAAGGCTTTACAATCCTCAATCCTTTGGGAAACTTTACTTTAGCGTCTTCAGTAGAAACGGCTGGAACAACAATAACATCTTCACCGGCATTCCAATCAGCTGGAGTGGCAACACTATAATTTGCAGTCAACTGCAAAGAATCAATTACACGCAACACTTCAAAGAAGTTTCTACCAGTAGATGCGGGGTATGTAATGAAGAGTTTGACGGTTTTATCTGGACCAATAATAAACAAAGACCTAACTGTAAAAGTTGCAGAAGCATTTGGGTGAATCATGTCGTATAAACCTGCAACCACCCTATTTTCGTCGGCAATGATGGGAAATCCAACATGACAATGTTGGGTTTCATTAATATCTTTCACCCAAATTTCATGCTTTTCTAAAGGATCAACACTAACCGCAAGTACTTTAACATCGCGCTTTCTAAACTCCTCTGCCAACTGAGCGGTTCTGCCCAATTCAGTTGTACACACAGGCGTAAAATCTGCAGGATGCGAAAAAAGAACACCCCAACTGTTACCTAGGTATTCATAAAAATCTAATTCGCCTTCTGTTGTACTTGCTTTAAAGTTTGGTGCGGCGTCTCCTAGTCTTAGTCCCATTTTTAATTATTTGTAAGACAAAGGAATAACTTTTTTATTACTCTACAAAAACAATAGACTTATTTTATCAAAAAGTAGTTTTTTACTATTTTCCCCTACGCAACATTTTTTTTCCAAATCTTTTTTTCACATCATCAATAGCCCCATAAAGTTGTGTTTTTTTCACTTTATTTTCGAAAAGATTCGTTTGCACGCTAGTGGGTACGAGTTCGCTAAACCTCACTCCAATGAGTCTAACCTGCTGTTTGGGGTCATAAGATTGATGAAACAAATCTTTTACAACCCGCACAAGTTCATCATCATAGGAACTGGCATTGATGGCTACTTGTTTTGTATTTGTTTTGAAATCGGGATAACGGATTTTTACGGCCACGCATTTCGCCATTTTATCTTCATTCCGAAGCTGATAACCAAGCTTTTCAGTCATTTTCAACAATTCCGCCAATAAAAATTCAACATCATCTGTGTTGTCAAAAAAAGTATTTTCGGTTGAAATTGATTTTGATTCGTGGTGTGTATGGATAGAACCCACATAAGTACCAAGCGCTTTCCTTTTTAAAATTTCGCCATACTTCCCGAAATATTGCTCTAGCAGGTGAACGGGATATTCAGCCAAGTCATTGATGGTAAGAATTCCAAGTGTATTGAGGTTCTTCAGATTGTGCTCTCCTACCCCGGGAATATCGCCTACAGAAAGTGGAGCCAAAAATTCACGTTCTTTTCCGGCAACAATTTGTAGATAACCATTGGGTTTTGCTGCATTGGTTGCCATCTTGGCTACCATTTTATTGGATGCAAGTCCAAATGAAATCGGCAATTGTGTCGTCTCTATGATCTCATTCCGCATATCGATTGTCCATTTCAAAGGGTCGTAAAAACGATCCATTCCAGTTAGGTCAATATAAAATTCATCAACAGATGCTTTCTCAAAAAGCGGGGCTTTTGCTGCGATGATATCAGTAACCCATTGTGAAAACTTCCCGTATTGACCAAAAGAACTTTTAACAACAGTTGCGTGTGGACAAAGAGCCATTGCCCTGGCCATGGGCATGGCAGAATGAACCCCGAACTTTCTGGCTTCGTAACTGCAGGTGCTTACTACGCCACGTTCTTTACTACCGCCAATAATGATGGGTTTGCCTCTGAGGGACGGATCCAGGATGCATTCAACGGATACAAAAAAAGCATCCAAGTCGAAGTGGGCAATATGTGTTTGCGTTTCTCCCATTTGAATTGCCTGAAAAACAAGCTAATTTCAGATTTTAAATTACATCAAGATAGATAAATATCCAACAATCCATCAGGAAGATCAACATGAATCTTCTCAGCTTTGTGGTCAATTTTAACCAAGGTGCTTTCGTTTATAGGAATTAGTACTTCTTTTTCTTCCATTTCAATGCGCAAAAGAATTTGAAGAGGCTGTTCTATTACTTCTAGAACCGTCCCCAAAACTTTTTTCTGTTCTACGACGGAAAAGCCCAATAATGAAATCGGAGCACTTTTTGAAGCGATGCGTTTCGCATCTGTAGCATTGAGCCAAACTTTCTTTTTTAGGTATTTTCGGGCAATTTCAGGAGTCGATATTCCTTCAAAAGATACCACCAATTCACCTTCAGACCGAATTTTTAATTCTGTGATGAAATATGGAATAAACCTGTCTTTTGTTTCCTCGATGAAAAAAACTTCAATCCCAGCAAGGTTCGGCTGTCCACCTAAATGGTGATTGACAATAATCTCACCTTTTACGCCGAAGGTTGCCGCTAGTGTTCCGATGCTAACATAATCTTCCATAGTACATAAAAAAGCCCCGTTAAAAACGAGGCTTTGTATTTTATCTGAATTAGTTATTCAGGATTTGAGGTAATATCTGGTTGAGCTTGTTGCACTGGTTCAACATTTCTTGAAACCTGTGGACGACTAACCGGACCACGGGTTCTTTGTTGACGACGAGCGCGCATTGCATCATCCTGACGTTGCCTAGCTTTTGCCTCCTGATCTTGATGCCATTCTTCGAATTTGGTCATAGCAGCTGCTTGATCAAACAAACCAAGTGTAACACCACGCAACAAATGCTTCAAGTAAAGAACTCCTTTTGTTGAAAGGATTTTACGAACAGTATCAGTTGGTTGTGCCCCATTGTTTAACCATTCAAGTGATTTTTGACGATCGATAAGAACAGTTGCAGGGTGTGTAAGAGGATTGTAAGTTCCGATTTTCTGGATAAACTTACCATCGCGAGGTGCGCGAGCATCTGCTACTACGATGAAATAGAAAGGGCGTTTCTTGCTTCCGTGACGTTGAAGTCTAATTTTAACAGCCATAAAAAATTGAAATTTTTATTGGGTATGAATAATTGGTTTCTAATGAGGCTGCAAAGTTAATAAAGTGTTGGGAAACAACAAAAATAGTTTAAGGTTTTTAGTTTAAAGTTTAATATTTGAAGAAGTTGAGATTAGTTGAAGTAGTTGAAGAGGTTGAAGGGGTTGAAGGGGTTGAAGGGGTTGAAGAAATTAAATTCTTAACCATCTTGAACTAAATCAACTTTAAACTAAAAACCCTAAACTAACTTCAACCTCCTCAACTCCTACACGTTATTTTCTCCCAAACTTCGGCATTGCCGGTATATTCCCCATGCTTTTCATCATTTGCTTCATTTGCTCAAATTGTTTGAAAAACTGGTTTATTTCGTCCATCTGCCTGCCGCATCCTTTGGCAATGCGTTTTTTCCTGCTCATATCAATTTTATCTGGATTGCTCCTTTCAAAAGGTGTCATTGATCCAATAATAGATTCAACGCCTTTAAAAGCGTCATCACTGATGTCAACATCCTTCATAGCTTTACCCATGCCGGGTATCATTCCCATCAAGTCTTTCAGGTTACCCATTTTTTTAATTTGTTGCAACTGATCTAAGAAATCCTGAAAATCAAACTGATTCTTCCTGATTTTCTTTTCTAATTTCCTAGCTTGCACTTCATCAAAGTTGGCTTGAGCCCTTTCAACTAAACTGGTAATGTCTCCCATACCAAGGATTCGTTGGGCCATCCTATCGGGGTAAAAAACATCCAATGTATCCAACTTTTCACCATTGCTAATGAACTTAATGGGTTTTTCTACGGTGTATTTGATTGACAAAGCAGCTCCGCCTCTTGTATCACCATCCATTTTAGTGATAACCACACCCGTGAAATCTAATCGCTCATTGAACACTTTTGCGGTGTTCACTGCATCTTGTCCTGTCATGGCATCCACCACAAAAAGAATTTCCTGTGGCTTCAAGCTCTCCTTTAACCCAGCAACTTCATTCATCATCACTTCATCCACAGCCAAACGTCCAGCCGTATCTATGATGACGATATTTTTATTGTTAGCACGGGCGTACTTCAAAGCATTTTGAGCAATGGATTTTGGATCCTTATTTTCAGGTTCTGCAAATACATCAACATCTATTTGTCCACCCAATACCTTTAACTGATCTATCGCAGCAGGTCTGTAAACGTCTGCAGCTACAAGCAATGGAGATTTCCCTTTCTGTGTTTTCAAGAAGTTGGCCAACTTTCCACTGAATGTTGTTTTACCCGAACCTTGGAGTCCCGCAATCAAAATAATGGCCGGATTTCCATTTATCTCGAAACTGCTTGCAGCACCTCCCATCAATTCGGTTAGCTCATCTTGAACAATTTTAACCATGAGTTGACCAGGACTCACTGCGGAAAGTACTTTCTGACCAACGGCCTTTTCTTTTACTTTGTCGGTAAACTCCTTGGCAATTTTGAAGTTAACGTCGGCGTCCAACAAAGCCTTACGGATATCTTTTACCGTGTTGGCGATGTTTAGGTCTGTAATCCTTCCTTCTCCCTTAATTTGTTTGAACGCCGAGGCGATCTTTTCACTTAAATTTTCAAACATATATTCAATGTATTAAAAAAAAATGAACATCTAAGATGTTCATTAATCATGTAAAGTTATGAAAACTATGTGATGTGTATGCTATAGAAAACTTCTTAATCTCATCGAAGTTGCATGTTGCCTCAAGGTTGACAAAGCTTTGTCGCGTATTTGCCTTACCCTTTCACGGGTGAGGTTAAATTGTGTGCCAATATCTTCCATTCCCATAGGGGTATCCATGCCTATACCATAGAGGTAACGAAGCACTTTTTGTTCTTTTTCTGGAAGGCTATTTAAAACCAATTCAATTTCATAAGTCATAGACTCATCGAGACTTTGCTGGTCTGTAGCACTTGCTTCATTGTTCTCAAATATGTCAATCATGGTAGTTTCACCATCATTACCAAGTGGAGAGTCAAGGCTTAGGTGTCTATTTGAGAGGTTGATGGTAGTGGCAACCTCTTCAATATCCATTGAAAGGATTTCAGAGAGTTCTTCAGCACTGGGTTCACGCTCAAACTGTTGTTCAAATTCTTGTGCGGCTTTAGAAACTTTATTCCTAACACCCACTTTGTTCAATGGAACACGCACAATGCGAGATTGATCGGCTAAGGCTTGCAAAATGCTTTGACGAATCCACCAAACTGCATATGAAATGAAACGAAAACCTTTTGTTTCATCAAAACGCTTGGCAGCGCGAATTAGCCCCATATTCCCTTCATTTATTAAATCAGGCAATGACAATCCTTGATGTTGATATTGTTTTGCAACTGATACTACAAACCTGAGATTTGCTGTTGTCAACCTATTCAATGCTTGCTGATCTCCTTTTCTGATTAGTATAGCTAATTGGACTTCCTCTTCAGCACCGATCATTTCAACACGTCCTATTTCTTGTAAATATTTTTCGAGGCTTGGAGATTCACGAGATGTGATTGACTTACTGATACGCAATTGACGCATGCTCATAGGGAAAAGGTTTAGGATTTAAGCTACTTTGGGTTTAAATGAGACATAATTTAAACGAGCCAACTGTAAAATTATTGTTAAATACAAAGATTTAATAATTTGTGATTTTTGTAAAAAATCGCCAAGTAGTTGATAATCAATTAATTAAATAGTATATTTTTTTTAATGAGAAAAAAACTTCAAAAAAGAGGAAAAGAAACATTAAATTATATTTTTTCAATACTGATATTTTTCTATCATTGCAAGGAATAGAGACAAGAAAAGTGCTCAAAGATTATCCCAACCACAATGGCCAAACAACTTTTTTCGATAGAATTTCCAGTCAGGTGTTCACCTGTAATCTTGTACGAGTTCCTTTCAACGCCTGCGGGTTTGCAAGAATGGTTTGCAGATAAGGTTGATGAGAGAGACACTGTATTTAGTTTTTCGTGGAATGGTTCCACAGACAAGGCAGCTGTTTTAGAAGCCCAAGAAAACAAGTATATTCGGTTCCAGTGGCAGCATGCCCCCAAAGAAGAATATTTTGAGTTTTCCATTGAAAAAACTGAAGTAAGCAGCCAAACAATTCTTGTAATCAAAGATTTTGCAGAAAAAAAAGAGATTGCAGACCAAACCCGGCTGTGGGAATTTCAAGTAAATGATTTGTTTCATAGATTAGGAAATTAGTTTGTGTTGTGGGTTCCGCCACAACGCGCAAAGTACAACTCACAACGTGATAAAGAAACTTGATAAATTAATCTTGAAGTCATTTGTGGGGCCTTTCATAGCCACATTTTTCATCACCCTATTTGTGCTGGTGATGCAATTTTTTTGGAAATACATAGACGATTTAGTGGGAAAAGGCCTGGAACTTTCAAGCATCCTAGAGCTAACAGTCTATGTAACGGCTACAGCTATTCCCCTTGCACTTCCACTTGCGATATTGATATCTTCCATCATGACCTTTGGCAACCTTGGTGAAAGCTTCGAGTTGGTTGCCATTAAATCTGCTGGCATATCATTACTTCGATTTATGCGACCGCTGCTGATAGTATCTTTTTTTATTTCAGTAATTGCATTTCTTACATCAAATTATGTTATTCCTGTAGCCAACTTGAAGTTTACTACGATGCTTTATGACATTCGGGTTGCGAAGCCAGCATTCGACATTAAAGAAGGTATTTTTTATGATAAAATACCCGGCTTTGCGATTAAAGTTGGCAAAAAAGAAAAGAATGGAAACGGCATAAGCAAAGTGGTAATTTATGAAAACCAATATGCCCTTCAAGACAATTTCATAGTTGCGGAGACAGGCACTATGAAAATAAGTGACGATAAAAAATTTCTAGAGTTTGACCTACAAAATGGATGGAGGTATCAGGAGAAAGGTCCATATAATACCATTTCTACAGACTATTATAGACTTGGGTTCAAAAACTACAAAAAGGTATTTGATTTAAGCAGTTTTGATGTTTTAAAAACACCTGACAGCATGTTCAAAGGAAGCTATCAAATGCTGAATGTAAGGCAGCTACAAAAATCGAGTGATTCTTTAAATAAAACAATAACTGAAATATCTGGACAGCGGATGATGAATGAAGTAACCGGCTATTTTTTATTTGGAAAGCATTTTGAAAAAGGTTGGAAAGCGAAACGATATATTTTTAAGAAAGGGATAAAAACCTATACACAACTCATTCCAGATTCAGCCAGGAATGTGGCCTATAGCAAAGCATCAGATAAAATTAGCATGATAAAAAATTCGTTGGATTTAATTGCCATAGACCATGCAAGAAAAATACAAGATTTGCGTCTTTATCAAATAGAATGGAATAAAAAATATTCGTTGGCCTTTGCTTGCATGGTACTTTTCTTAATTGGGGCTCCACTGGGATCTATTATTCGCAAAGGTGGACTGGGTATGCCATTGGTGATAGCTGTTGTGTTTTTTTTGATTTGGCACCTAATCAATATGTTTGGTGAAAAATTTGTTCGCCAAGATGTAATGACTCCATTTGCAGGAATTTGGATGGCTACTTACATTTTATTACCAATTGGTTTTTTCCTTGTATATAAAGCGATGAATGACTCCCAGTTGTTCAATTATGAGTTCTACTTTAAGTTCATCAAAACCATTAAAAATAAATTCCCATTGCGCACAAAAAAAAATAATTCATCAAATTAAAATAAGTCCACAATGAAAAAGAACCCATCACGCAGAACATTTTTGAAACAAAGTATTCAAAGCAGCATTGCGCTAGGAGCCATCTCTGCAATACCAGGCTCAGCAATGGCCTCACAATTGATACAAACTGTTACATTCAGCCAGACGCCGCTCCCCTACTCCTTCCAAGCACTGGAACCAATTATTGATGCCACCACAATGGAAATTCATTATACCAAGCATGCATCTGCATATACAAAAAATCTTAATGATGCTGCTTTGGTGGAATTCAAAGGGAAAAGTATTAAATTAGAAGATGCCCTTAAAACCATTTCAACCTATTCTCCTAAGCTGAGAAACAACGGCGGAGGTCATTACAACCATGAATTGTTTTGGAAAGCCATGCAGGCACCAGGCGGGTTGGGTTTACAGGAAGGGGCTTTAAAAGCAGCTATGATGACAAGTTTTAACAACATGGAAAATTTCAAGACTAAACTTAGTGAAGCCGCCATGACTCGTTTTGGAAGTGGCTGGGCTTGGTTATATTTAGATGAAAAAAAATTGCTACAAATTGGGTCTACACCAAACCAAGACAATCCACTCATGGATGTATCAACTATAAAAGGAACTCCAATTTTAGGATTGGATGTTTGGGAACATGCATACTACTTGAAATATCAAAATAGAAGGGCTGAATACGTGAGCAACTGGTTTAACCTAATTAACTGGAAATCAGCGGAAGAGAGATTTAGTCAAGCTGTATGATAGAATCATCACAAAAAAAATCCAGCCTTTGCAAAATCTTTCCAAAAATTATTTGGATGGAATTACAAAGGCTGGGGTATGACAAGCAATCGTATTTCAAATATAAGGATGCTTTTCATATTAACAAACTTTTGTTAATGTTTTTTTAGGCCTGTTAAAGATTTTTCTTTACTAAACGGATTTAGATTTGGGTTACCTTTTAACTTAGCGGATTTCAACAAGGCATAGTATAACTTCAAACTGAGAAATAATATGAATACATACTTAGAAAACAACAAAGAGCGATTTTTAAATGAACTCCTTCACCTGCTGCGCATTCCATCGATCAGTGCTAAGGCAGAAAACAAAGACGACTTGGTTCATTGTGCAAAAGAAGTAAAACAATCGCTGCTTGATGCTGGGGCAGCACTAGCTACAATATATCAAACTGAAGGTCATCCCATTGTTTATGGTGAATTGATTTCAAACCCTGAATGGCCTACTGTACTGGTATATGGGCATTATGATGTGCAACCAGCAGATCCACTGGAGCTTTGGAAAAGCGGTCCGTTTGAACCTGTTATCATAGATGGAAAGATTTTTGCACGGGGTGCTTGCGACGACAAAGGCCAGTTTTATATGCATGTCAAAGCCCTAGAAATGATGGTGGCAAAAAAGACGTTGAAAACCAACATTAAATTTTGTATTGAAGGGGAAGAAGAAATTGGTTCACCCAATCTGGCAAAATTTGTGGCAGCACACAAAGATTTATTAAAATCAGATGTGGTGCTCATCAGTGATACAGCAATGATTAGCATGGATACTCCATCGATAGATACTGGGGTGCGTGGTTTGAGTTATATTGAAGTTGAAGTAACTGGACCTAACAGAGATTTGCACAGCGGTGTTTATGGAGGAGCAGTTGCCAATCCAGCTACTATCTTGGCCAAAATGATTGCTTCTTGTCACGATGAAAACAACCACATCACCATCCCTGGATTTTATGACGATGTTGTTGAGTCGAGCCTTGAAGAACGCACTTTGATGTCCAAAGCACCTTTTGATGAAAATGAGTATAAACAAGATTTGGGAATTGGTGCCTTGTATGGAGAAGCTGGCTATTCTACAAACGAAAGAACTGGTATTCGTCCAACCATAGAAGTCAACGGCATTTGGGGTGGATATACCGGAGAAGGTGCAAAAACAGTGTTGCCATCAAAAGCCACTGCAAAAATCTCTGCGAGGTTGGTACCAAACCAATCCTCAGAAAAAATAACAGCAATTTTATTGGAATACTTCAGAAAAATAGCACCAGCTGGCGTAACGGTAAATGCTACAGAACATCATGGAGGTGAGCCATATCTCACACCGATAAATTCAAAAGGGTATCAAGCAGCTGCGAAGGCCATCGAAAAGACTTTTGGAAAAGTACCTGTTCCCGTAAGAGGTGGAGGAAGCATTCCAATTTGCTCTCTTTTTGAAAAAGAATTGGGTGTAAAAATTGTATTCATGGGATTTGGTTTAGACAGCGACAACCTTCATTCGCCCAATGAGAAGTATGACTTGTTTAACTATTACAAAGGGATTGAGACAATACCGTATTTTCATGAGTATTTTGCGGAGTAGATGGAATAGTTGAAGGGGTTGAAGTTAGTTGAAGGGGTTGAAGGGGTTGAGGTTAGTTGAAGAGGTTGAAGGGGT
>CANLED010000015.1 GCA_947489175.1 Chitinophagaceae bacterium
CAGACCTCATCAGTGGTCGTTGTACTGAAGTTCAGGGCATTGCAGGCAACCGCAACATAATATTCGCATCTTTTGCATCTGGAGGATTTTGGAAAACAGAAAATGGCGGCGAAACCTGGCGTTCTCTCACCGATGCCTTGGGAACACAAGCCATAGGCAGTTTTGCCTTAGCTCCTTCAAATCAAAATGTGATCTATATCGGAACAGGCGAAGCCAATATTTTTCGTGCTTCCTTTCCCGGCATAGGTGTCTTTAAATCTGTTGATGGTGGTAAAAGTTGGACGGCCATCGGATTAGAAAATACAGGCACTATTTCTCGCATAATCGTTCACCCTACAAATCCTGATGTGGTGTATGTTTCCGCTGGTGGAAATGAGTGGAGTTACAACAATGACAGAGGTGTTTATAAATCTGAGAATGGTGGAAAAACATGGAGCAGAATTCTAGGTTCTGATGAAAAAACAGGGTCTGTTGATATGGTAATGGATCCTTCTGATCCCAATACCATAATCGTTTCAACATGGAACAGGATCCGTAGGCGTTGGAGTGATCCAGTGCCAGAGGATGGTGATTATCTATATAAAACCACAGATGCGGGTAAAACATGGAAGAAATTAACCAATGGTTTGCCTGAAACCAAGTTCACGGGAAGAATTGGACTTTCCTTTTCAAAGAGCAATACCAATGTGGTATATGCTTATGTTGACAACCATACGCCCAAAAGGGCTCCAAAGGAAGGAGAACTTGATCCTTATGGCAGGCCAATTCAGGTAATTCCTTATGGCGTTCAGGTTTACAGAAGCGACGATAAAGGAGAAAATTGGAAAAAAGTTAGCACTGAAGATGAAAAGCTAGAAAGATTTGCAGGTACTTATGGTTGGGTGTTTGGACAGATTCGCGTTGATCCAAATAATGAGAATGTTGTTTATATCATGGGTGTGCCATTGGCAAAATCTGTTGACGGAGGAAAAACTTTTAATGTAATGAGGGGTTCAGATAAAGAGAGCGAAAGCATGCATGGCGATAACCACGCCTTGTGGATAGATCCAACAAACAGTGATTACATCATCAACGGAAATGACGGTGGTGTGATTTTGTCTTATAATGGGGGAACTAAGTGGAAGAATTTCTTCAGAAAAATTCCCACCACACAGTTTTACAACATTACTTACGACATGAAACAGCCCTATAATATTTTGGGATCTGTTCAGGATGAGGGAAGTTACATGGGCAGTATCCAAAATGAATTTGGAAAGAAGCCTGAGGGCATCATGCCATGGCAGGATGCACCAGGTGGTGAGGGCACCATCATTGCAGTAGATCCGAATAACGCAGACCTGGTTTATGCCAGCTCATTTTATGGTAGGTTGATGAAAAGTGATTTGAAGATGCCAAGGGTGCCGTGGGGACAAAAAACAAATCCAGATTCAGTTAGGTCGAAAGATATATTTCCATTGAAAGCAGAAAACGAAGAAGTGTATCGTGGAGAGTGGCTTGCTTATACAATGTTGTCTCCGCACGACAGCAAAGTGATTTATCATGGATTTCAATATTTGTTTCAATCCAACGATCAAGGAAAAACATGGAAGCGAATCAGTGAGGATTTGACGTACAACGACAAAAGTAAAATGGGTAGAACGCCCTATGCTATTAATCATCAGGCAATCACTGCCATTGACGAATCACCGTTGAAAAAGGGATTGTTGTATGCAGGAACAGATGATGGCAGGGTTTGGATGCGTGATGGAGAGAATGCCAGTTGGGTATCTGTGATGAAAGGGATTCCGCAAAATGCCCATGTATCAAGGTTGGTGGCATCATCATCAAAAGAGGGAAGGGTTTATTTAACGTTGAGCAACAGGAGAGAAGACGATAACAAGCCGTACATCTATGTTTCAGACGATAAGGGGATGACCTGGAAAAGCATTGCATCAAATTTACCTTCAGCTCCTGTTAACGTAGTTAGGGAAGATTCAAAGAATCCGAATAAATTATATTGCGGAACCGATATGGGTATTTATGTAACTGAGGATGCCGGTAAAAAGTGGGTTTCCGTGCAGGCCAATTTACCAGCAACTGTATCAGTTCAAGACCTGTTTATACATCCAAGGGACAGGGATTTGGTGATAGCAACTTATGGGAGAGGAGTTTATGTGATGAAAAATGGCCTTCGATAGACTCAGGCACCGCTATGAGGAATGGCCTTCGGCAGGCTCAGGCACCGCTATGAAGAATGAAAAATGAAACAGCCTTTTGAGGGAGGCAAATGTGTGGTAAAGGGGTTGAAAAAACATTTTGTTTACAATTAATTAATCAAAAACTAAAGAAATCGTAAAGATTAGGAAACACGCATTGAAGAAATTTGACGTGTGAAAAAGTTCCTTTTGTATTCAATGATATTATTGGCAGCCGTCATCTGCTGGATGGCGGTTGATCAATATTTATTCTGTCCACAATTTGTTTTTAAAGAGCCTAAGGTTTTTTCAGGTGACAGTATTTACAATCCTTATAAGAACTTCACATCGCAAGATTATGTGAAGTCAAACTTTCATGCTCATTCTAAGTTTGGGTTAGGAATAACCAATGGTGAGGGGTTGCCAAAAGATATTTGGGAAACGTATGAAGGATTAGGGTACGTATTTCATGCAGTTTCTCAATACCATAAAATTGACAAGTTCGGTGAAGGTGATAAAAAATACATTTCTTCTTATGAGCATGGGTATAATTTGAGGAAGACACATCAGCTTTTGTTAGGAGGAGATAGAGTATTAGGGAAGGATTATATTTTCCCACAGACACTGAATCAAAAGCAATATATACTATCTAGGTTAGCCCAAGATACTTCAAATGTTATTGTGTTAAATCATCCTGATTTATCTTCTGGATATTCTGAAAGGGACTTAAAATATTTACAGTATTATGATTGTATTGAGGTACTAAATCCCACTGCTCAATCATTTGCCCACTGGGATACTGCATTGTCTGCAGGAAAAAAAGTTTTTATCTTGGGCAATGATGATCTTCATAACATCAAAAACAGGAATCAGATAGCCCGATTCTGTACATTGGTGTCATCTCCAACTCAATCTTCAACAGAGGCATTGGCTTCCATAAAAAGTGGTTCAAGTATTGCGATGTGGTTACCTCAGGTACACAATGAATCTATGGATGACAAAAAAAATAAATTATTATCGAGCAAAATAACACTTGAAAGCATTGACGTTAAGTGTGATGGGTTAGTCATTGAATTTGAGGAACCTGTTGATAGTTTGGTGGTTATTGGACAAAATGGAAAAGTTGTACACAGCAGTTCTCATCAGCAACATTTTAATGTTCCATTTGGAAAGGATTGTACATACTTGCGGGTTGAATATACAACGAAGGATGGCATTAGGTATTTTCTTAATCCCTTGTTTAGGTATGAGAAGCAGCTTTATTCACGGAGTGTAGCTGGAACCGCTTTTGTTAGCAGAAAACCTTTTAAGGTGGCTGAAGCAGGTTTCTTTTTTGGTGGGTGGATACTTGTAGTGCTTTTATTTTTATGGAGAAAAAAATGGTGGTCATATTTTTCTAACTTTAGGATGTATTTAAGCATCTGAGGTATTGAATTTTCCTAATAACCCAAAATGTTAAAACGCGACCTGTTTCTTTTATTGCTATTATCCACCTTCATTCGTTGCCTTGTTGCCCTCTTAATTCCCTTGGGGAATGATGAAGTGTATTACCTTCTTTATGCAAGATTTCCAGATGTTCATTATTACGACCATCCGTTGTTAATAGGTTGGGCAGTGAAATTTTTTACAGCTAATTTATATTTTCAAGAACCATTTTTTTACCGATTGCCGGGTATAATTTTGTCAATTCCTGCCACATTTTTTGTGTACCAAACTGCTAAGTATATCCAAGGTCAAAGAGCTGCCTGGATTGCAGCCTGTTTGTTTACAGCATCTTTTTATGTAAGCATAATTTGCGGAGTTTTTGTCATGCCAGATTCGGTGCAATTGGTATTTTGGACAGGTGCTTTGTACATGGCTGCATTGATATTTTTCAAACATGATTTATCGGAAAGCAAACAATTGTATTTGTTATTGTGGTTTGGATTTATTGTAGGATTTGGGATGCTTGCAAAATACCACAGTGTTTTTTTATGGGTGGGTTTGTTTGTTTTTGTTCTTTTAAAGAAACGTCATTTTATATTAAAATGGCAGTTTTGGTTGGCAATCTTCATCACTATGTTATTCCTAACCCCTATGATTTATTGGAATTATATCAATGAATGGGTTGGATTTAATTTTTACAGTGCAAGGGTTGGTGTGGAAAGTAGGATTAGATATGATTTGTTCGTTAAAGAATTTGTTGGCGAGATCTTGTATCAAAATCCGATTGTTTGGATATTCGTTTTTCTGTTTGGAATCATCCACAGAGCTAAATTAATAAGATCAAATGCCAGGATATTTTTATTGTGTATGTCACTCCCTTTGATCCTTTTTTTATGGAGCCTTTCATTGTTCAGAGAAACATTGCCGCATTGGAGTGGACCTGCATATATTCCATTGATAATATTAGCGTCAATTGTTTTTGCAGACAATTTTTCCTACTCAGTGGCTCGGCGATGGATTGTTTCTGCTTTTTCACTTATTTCGATTGTGTTGGTACTGGGTTATTTTCTGATCAACTTTTATCCTGGCACGATTGGATCTATAAAAGCAAAGCTTACATACGGAAGTGGAGATTTTACGTTGGATATGTATGGGTGGAATGAAACGGGAACTGAAGTTGGTGAATATCTCAAAAAAAATAAATTAGAAAAGCTGCCCGTTGTAAGTCCCAACTGGTTTCCTGCGGCCCACTTAGATGAATATGTTACAAGAAAAACATCAAATCCCTTATTTGGTGTAGGTTCCATTGCCCAAATGCACCATTATCAGTGGGTTAATAAAAAACGAGGTGGAATTCCAAGGGCTGACAGCATGTTGTATATTGTGCCTTCAAACTATTACAAAGATCCGGTTATGCTCTTTGATAAAAATTTCAAAAAAATCAATTTAATCGGAGAAATTCCTGAGCATAGGTCAGGGAAACTCACCCGATATTTTTTTATTTATTTGTTGTCTGATTCTATTAAACCTTTCTAGTTTAAAGTTTTTAGTTTAAGGTTTATAAATCTTTCTAGTTTAAAGTTTTTAGTTTAAGGTTTCTGCTGTGAGAACACCATATCATAACAGCAAATTGACTAATTTACATTTAAACATTCAACCTTAAACTTTCAACCATAAACCCTAAACATTAAACCTTAAACTTTTCACCATGATGTATGCAAACAAAACGGCTTTTATCACAGGCGCTAGTAGAGGAATAGGCAAGGCCATCGCATTGAAACTTGCAAGTCATGGTGCCAACATCATCATTGCTGCAAAATCTGTTGAAGAAAACCCAAAACTGGGTGGAACCATTTTTTCTGCAGCCAAAGAAATTGAAGCAGCTGGTGGCAAAGCATTGGCCATACAATGCGACATCAGAAATGAAGAACAAATCCAGGATGCCATCGCCAAGGGTGTTGAGGCTTTTGGGGGGATAGATATTCTCATCAACAATGCTTCTGCAATATCATTGACAACAACTGAAGATACTGAATCAAAACGATTTGATTTGATGCATAGCATCAATGTGCGTGGTACTTACCTCGTTTCAAAACATTGTATCCCTCATCTTAAAAAAGGTAAAAATCCACACATCATCACCTTGTCACCCCCTCTTAATATGGATCCAAAGTGGTTTGGGAATCATTTGGCATATACCCTCAGCAAATACAACATGAGTATGATTGCGATAGGCTTAGCAGAGGAGCTTAAACAATATAAAATTGCTTCCAATGCGCTTTGGCCTAGAACAACTATAGCCACAGCTGCCGTGATGAATTTGTTGGGTGGACAAATGTTGATCAATATGAGCCGAACACCAGAAATACTTGCAGATGCGGTGTTTTATATCCTAAATCAATCATCAGAAAAATGTACTGGGAATTGTTTTCTAGATGAACAGGTGCTTGCTACGGAAGGTATCACCGATTTGTCTGCTTATTCTGTAGTTCCCGGCGCACAGTTGTTTACTGACTTGTTTCTTTAATTAAATTAATTGAGATATCAGGGATTTAAACTTTAAACAAACAACTTTAAACCAACATAGATTTATTTCTTTGATGGAAGCAATTAAGATATCAGGGATTTAAACTTTAAACCAAAAACCTTAAACTAAAAATCCTACTGTTTCATCCTTATCACACTATTCGTCACCTTGTAAATTTCAAAGGTTTTGAAATCCTGTGGGGCAGATAGCCCTTCGCCTGACATGATCAAATCAGCAGTATGTATCCTTACCGGTTTTTCTGTGAAGAATTTCTGGATGCGTTGGTCCCACCAAAGTTCAGTACAAAATAAGGTGTCTCCTTTGGTATTATAAACCCTTACGCTATCACGCAAAAATATCTTGTTGTCATTTTCGTAATAGTTCGCATAAAGTGCGTCTAGCTTGCTTTCTACGCGAAGTGTGGAGTCGTAAAAATCAATGTGAAGGGAATTTGGGAGCTCCATTCTTGAGCTTGTATCCTGATAACGAAGCATGACAGGGGCTGTGAGTTTGGCCTTCATCTTTCCAGCCTGACTCATATAACTTTCTATGTTCAGCGCTTTGTCAACCCCCAATTTTTTTTCAAAAAAGGCTTTCACTACTTTTTCATCATTTTCACATGATAAGAATATCAAGGTGCATAGAATGAAAAAGTAGGTTGATCTAATCACAAAGTGATTTAATTTATTGGTATTTAGGTTTGTTGAACCAGATATCGCTTAAGTTGAAGCCCAATGACAACCTGAAAATATTTTCCCTGATGTCATTAGATTTATTTCCCCTGAACCCAAGTTCAAAAGCAGTATTAATGGTTGTGTATTGGTTGGTGTAAACATTCCTTCTCACAGGCAATCCTGTGCCGAATGTAAATGAATAGTTAGGGATGCTCTTATTAATTTGAACTGGTTCAGTGCCAAATGATGCTCCAAAACGATACATTACCCTATCCCAAAATTTGGTTGATTTGTTGTTTGGCATAAATTGTCCACCTAACCTGGCTGTCCAAGTATTTTTCATTTTGTCTGCCTCGCCAAAGTACCTGTAATCCGCCCAATTTGCCACGTTAAATTCAGCGCCAATCATCCAGCTATCCTCACTTTCAATCATGATGCCTGTAGCCCAACTAGAAGGATAAAGAATGGTTCCTTTTTGTTCAACACCTTTGTATACACTGTCAATTTGTTGTAGCCCAATATTTGAGTTGTATTGAACAGTCTCTCTGATTGAATTTTTTGTTGCATTGAGGGTTGACTTCAAATTGGCATTTAAACCCAGTCGAACGAAAGTTTTCTTGTTTAACTTAATCTTGTATTGAAGGCCTGCATTGAGAAACAATCCACCGAACTGAGCTGTATCTGCAGAATTGGTTGATTTGTATGCAACAGTATCATTTATGAAAGAAACTTTAGTGCTGTATTCTTTTGTTCCAAACATATACCCTGCATTGAATCCAACGCTAAGGTTCTTGGTTCCATAAGCCATGCCTACGAAAGCCTGATAAGTTCCACCATTTCCAAAATAGTTGTAACGAATGCTGTCAACCCCTGCAACACGTTTTTCATTGATGATATCGTAGTTGATGCGAGAAATTGGACGAAGTCCGATGTTCATGCCCCAGTTCTTTTTCTTGGAAAGTGGCAAGCCTATTTGTACATAAGAGGGTATGAGATAGGCGGAATTGAATTTTTTAGGGGGATTCAATGTTTTTAAGGTTCTTGAAGTATAATCAAGTCCTACATCCAACGTGGTGATTTTTAAACCGGTATAGGACGCTGGGTTGCTAAAGTTCACGGCTTGATAATCCGAGAAGGCGCTGGTTAATCCACCCATTCCCCTGTTGAGGATATTTTGGGCTGGAACCAAATCGCCCAATCCATACCTAGAGTAGGGGGAATTTTCTTGAGCTTCGGTTTTTACAACCGAAAGTGTCAGGCATGAAAATCCTAGAACGAAAAAAAATCTATTAGTTGTTTGTCTCACTGATCGCATACAATCCTTTATAAAGTAATTCGGGGTCTGCAAATATCTTATTTTTAAGTAGCCCTGCAAAATAGGTGCAATCCCCTCCGGTTAAAACGACGTTAAAGTTGCTATATTTCTCATCATAGGCACTGATAATGCCTTCAATTTCTTTTGCCATTCCCAAAACTACACCGCTGAGGATGTTCGTTCGGGTATCATATCCCACCAATGGGAAGTTCCAATCTTTCTTCACAACAGGCAGCAAAGCCGTATAATCATGCAATGAATTAAACCTCATCTCCATTCCAGGTGAAATGCTCCCCCCTAGAAATTCATTGTATTTGTTGATGAAATTAAAGGTTATACAGCTTCCTAGCGCCACTATCAAGTTGTTTTTACCTGGGGAAAAATGAACTACAGCGGCTGCCAATGCCAACCTATCTGCACCCATTGTTTCCGGTTTTCCAACTGGAACGGTGAAGTTAAGCTTTGAAAGGTTAGATAGCTTATGAAAATTGGTATTTTCTGATAAAATGCTTTCTATTTCGGGTGAATGGTGGATAACAGACGATAAAATTGATCTTTCGGGCCTGTATGTTGAGATGATTTCCTTGATTTTTTCAATTCCATCACCTTCTAATGCATGCGTTTCTTTCAATTCACCATTTTCAAACAGGGCCGCCTTCATGCGGGTATTTCCAAAGTCGAGGCAAACTGTTTTCATGCACCTAATTTTTGCAAAGTTGAGATAAAGTTGATGAATTAAACCCTTTATTTTAAAATTCACGAAAATTTAAACCCTTCAAGATTCCTGAAATGTCCATTTAATTGAATTTTTTGCTTCAATATTTCCATGTCTTTTAGGACCGGGATTACTTTTTTGAGGTGCCTTCTCATGAATTCTAATCGCTGGTCTTCTTGTAAAAGTTGTAAGAATTCAAATTCCTCTTCGATCGACATCCCAATATGATGGGCAAAATCATAGCTTAATAATCCCCTGCCTTCTGCAGTAATTTCTTTTTTTACGGCTAATAATTTGTGCAGCAGGGCCACATCAACAATGATTTTTTTGATCATTTCAGGTCTTGGCCTTAACTCATTCCTAGGATAGCTCACGATGGCGCCACTGTAAAGCTTTTCAGGTATTTCTTGGATGATCTCCAATACATGAAAAACCGTAAGGCCTTTTGTTTTGATATCCATTTCACCATTTTCATAGTTAGCAGAAATCTCGACAATTTCCACCAATGTGCCGATATCACTGATTTTCCCATTAACTACAATCGGAATTCCAAATGGTTTCTTTGTTTTTGCACATGATAATATAAGCTGTATGTATCTTGGTTCAAAAATATGTAAGTTTAATTTTTCTCCTGGAAATACGGCTATCGCTAACGGAAAAATTGGAATGAAATTTGTCATGAATTTATTTTTATCAGGACTCCCTTAAAGTTTGAACTGGAAAATTTTATGCAATATAATGCAGTATTCTGAAGCCTATTTTATAAAACGGCTTTAATACAATAATTTTGTACTACAGCAAAGTAAGTAGCTTATCTAAGCCAATAAAATAACATGTTCGAAGAACTCATAAAATTAGCCATAACAAGTGATAAGCGTAGCATTGCAAGATGCATATCCTTGGTCGAAAACGAGGTTGATGGTTATGAAGAAATTACATCTATGTTGGCTTCTAAAATAGATGTTCCTGTTATTGGCATTACTGGTCCACCTGGAGCCGGTAAAAGCACACTGGTGGATGCTTTAATTGGGGAGTATGTTCATCAGGGAAAACGTGTTGCCGTGGTTTGCATAGACCCTTCTTCCCCTTTTAACATGGGGGCATTGTTGGGCGACAGGATCAGGATGAGCAAGTGGTATAACCATGAGGATGTTTTTATCCGATCTCTTGCTAGCAGGGGGGCGTTGGGTGGACTCCATCCGTTTGCGATAGAGATTACCGATTTGTTGAGGGGATGCGGTTTTGATGTTGTTATTGTTGAAACCGTGGGTGTTGGGCAATCAGAAATTGAAATTGCGGGCTTGGCTGATGTTACTTTGTTGGTACTGGTTCCGGAGGCGGGTGATGAAATTCAGTTCATGAAGGCAGGGTTGATGGAAGCTGCTTCGATGTTTGTTGTTAACAAGGCAGATCGTTCGGGTGCTGATAAATTTGCTTCTTTGTTGAAAGCCATGTTACACGCTTCTGGAGATTTGAGGTATAACAATCAATCCGTTGTTTTGAAAACCATTGCTTCAAAAGGGGATGGCATTGCTGAATTGAAACTTGCAGTAGATCAGTTATTGCTGAAAGATGGAAATACAGAAAGAAAAATTGCGTTACTTGCAAGGCGTGCATTTAAGCTTATTGAAAAGAAAAGAATGGCTGATGTAAACAGTGCCAACTTGCTTGAACAAATAAAAAAAGGGTTAGAGAGCAACAGTTTTAATTTATATAAATTCATCAAAAATTACAATTAGTATGGAAGATTTGATCCCAAACGAAGGTTTCCCCATTGAAGCCAAATGTGAACCAGCATGCGTAAAGGTAGAAGCTGGAAAAACCTATGCATGGTGCACTTGCGGGTTGAGCGAAAAGCAACCTTTTTGTGATGGCAAACACAAAAAAATTGAAGGAAATCCTTATGCCAGCTTAAAAGTTACTTTTGAAAAAGAGGAAGAAGTATGGCTTTGTCAGTGTAAAAAAACCAAGAACCCTCCTTATTGCGATGGTAGCCACAAGTAATAACTTATTTCTTTAATATATCATCAACCCAATGAAATTGCTGAATTGGATACTATATGCTTTTTTGTACAGCTTGTCTTTGCTGCCTTTAAAGATATTGTACCTGATCAGTGATTTTTTTTGGGTGATTGTTTTTTATGTTATTGGATACAGGAAAAAAGTTGTTCTTTCAAACTTAAACATTGCCTTTCCTGAAAAAACGGATCAGGAAAAGCGTGTAATTGCCCGGAAGTTTTATCGAAATTTCACGGATACTTTGGTTGAATCCGTTAAAGTGATGAGTTCTGGGGAAAAGTTGGCTAAAAAAATGTTTGTGGGTAACCTTGACAACCTGAATGCAATTGCTGAAAAAGGACGGAATGTTCAGATTCATGCCATGCACAACTTCAACTGGGAAATAGTAAATCATGGTGTTTCAAGGTTGTTGAAGTATCCTTTCCTTGGGGTTTATCAACCCATCACCAACAAATTTTTTGATGATGTTTTTGGGAAAATCCGCTCTCGGTTTGGTACCAAACTCATTCCTGCCAATGATTTCAAGAATAATTTCATTCAGTTTGATCAAGAGCTACACTTAATAGCTTTGGTCGCTGATCAAAACCCCGGTAATCCTGCCAAAGCATGGTGGCTGAATTTTTTTGGGAAACCTGCTCCTTTTGTAATGGGGCCAGAAAAAGCTGCCCGTCAACGCAATACGGTTGTTGTATTTGCCAATTTTTTCAAGGTTAAACGAGGGGTGTATGATTTTGAGTCTGTTTTAATTACTGAAGACCCTTCTTCAATGTTGCCTGGTGATTTAACCAAGATTTATTTGAAATACATAGAAGAACGCATCAAGGAACGCCCCGATAATTATTTATGGAGTCACCGAAGGTGGAAACATCCCTACAAACCTGAATATGCAGAAAATTGTCTTGAGCCTCTTAACCTTTCTTAGTGCTGGCAGACTGAGTTTTTTTTATTTTGATGTTTTCTGTTGCGGCTATGACTTCGAAGCTGGCTTGAATTTTTCTGAAGTTATGAACACCTTGTCTTTTGATTAAGCTGCCTACAAAGGAAACATCATCAGGATTTCCATAGATGTAGATGTTTTCATTTTCTTCTATTTCAGCAATTGTGCCAACATCTGAAAACTCTTCCAAGGTAATATTTTCAGCACCTTCAATATGTGCTTTTTCAAATTGATCTTCTTCTCTCAAATCTATAATGCGTGCTTTTTCATCAAAAGGAAGGTCCATGGCCAATTCGTCGGGATCGATGCTGATCATCAAGTCTAACAATCCCAATTGTGCAAGTTCAGTGATATCTTCAAATGGAACAATCGTTTTCACGTTTTCGAACCCCATTTTATTGAAAATCTCTATCGTTTCAGTTTCTTTTTCTTCAATGAGGATAAGAATTTCTTGTTGAGGAGGGAGTTTTAACAAGCGGGTTTTCTTTACAATTTGATTGCCAACAAATATAGAACCTGCAATGTACGCTTCGTCGAAAGATGCGGCAGTTCTGCAATCGAATAAGGTTATTTCTTGATTTTGCGCAATTTTATGATGAATATCGGCTAAAGTGATCATCCCCATGGCTGAAATTATTTCAGCAAATCTACAACCATCTGGTTCATCATATCAATTCTTGCTGAATTCAATTTGTATTTCATGAATTTCCCCTCCCTTTCGGGAATGATGAGTCCAGACCTGCGTAGGATGGCAATGTGTTGACTAGCAACTGATTGCTCTAGCCTCATGTCTACATAAATTTCAGATACAGAGGCTTGTCCTTTTTTATCAATCATCCTAAGAATCTCTTGCCTCAACTTGTGGTTAAGTGCACGAAATATCATAGATACTTTTTTTATGCTGTGGAAATCCAACGAAGTAGCACTTTTTTCCAAGTGGTTTATTTTGAGTTGGGCTGTTTGTTGTTGAGAAGAGGGATTTTCTCTTATAAAATCTGACATTTTTTGGGTGTTTTGGTTAGGATAATACAGTACGAATATAAGCGAAAAATGATTTTAAGTAGGTTGTTTTGAAAATATTTTAATTTTTTATGGGAATCTTGTGGAGCTACTTTTTCTGGGTTGAATAAAATTCCTTGATGTAGAAAGGCTCTGAATAGGCTAAATCAGCGAATGCTGTTTTTGTAAAGCATTGAAAAGAGATGGAAGCCAAGTGTTCGGCATTTTCAAGGGATGATGGAAAACTTGCATTTTTATGTTGACACAGTGCCTTCCATTTTTCAGCACCGTTGCCAATAAAACGAATAGGGTGTGCTTCCAATTCAGGTTCAAAGCTGTTTTCATCCAATACCATGGCCGTGGCTGGCATTAACAATTTCCCATTTTGGTCGTATAGCGCCGTAAACACTTCATTTCTTCTGGCATCAATCATCGCACAAACCCATTCCTCGTTGTTTGATGCATTCCCAACCGCCATCCATTCGAGTGTGTTGATGCATATCAAAGGGATGTTTAGCGCATAACATATTCCTTTGGCAGATGCCAATCCCACCCTTAATCCGGTATAAGATCCTGGCCCGTTGATGACAGAAACGGCATCTAGCTCATTCAATGGTATATTGGTTTTTGTGCAAAGTTCAAGGATGGCTGGTTGAAGAAAGGCAGCATGGTCATATTGGTCTGGATTTCTCATCTCAAGCAACAGTTCTCCGTTGCAGCTGATGGCGATGCTGGCTTCTGTGAATGCAGTGTTGATTTGAAGAATGTTAATATCTGGCATGATTGGTTTAAAGTTTAGGGTTTAATGTTTTGGGTTTATCATCAGCCATTAACCTGCAGTGATTTAACAAAAGTAGGATGACATAAAGCAATTATCTTCGTGTTTCAAAAATAAAAACTAGGATATGTCAAAACAAATCATCAATACCGCATCAGCGCCAGCTCCAATTGGACCCTATAGTCAGTCTGTAAAAGCGGGTGGATTCCTTTTTATTTCAGGCCAGATTGCCATCAATCCCGCCACAGGAAATGTTGAGGCCAATTCAATCGAAGAGGAAACCCACCAGGCCATGAAAAATATTGAGGCTATTTTGACTGAAGCAGGGTTGGATTTTTCTGCGGTGGTTAAAACAACCATTTTTTTAACAGATATGGCGTTGTTTGGTGCGGTAAATGAAGTGTATGCTGGTTATTTAAGCGGCAACTATCCAGCCAGAGAGACTGTTGCAGTAAAAGGACTTCCCAAAGGAGTAAACGTGGAAATTAGCATGACTGCCTTGGCAGGTTAAGCAGTTTAGTAAATGATTAAGGCTAACAGTATTGCTGAATAAATGGCCATTTTTTCATTTACGTGTGATGAAATTCAATGGTTTTGTTGTACTAAAAAGCGTTATTGTGTAATATTTACATTGATTTTTAATTAATTTTGAATTTCAAAAAACGACTAAATGCTTAAGATTTTTCTTTCTATATTTTTATTTTCAGCATGTTTGCTGATGCAAGAAAAGAGCATTGCACAAGGATGCGTGGCTATTAGAGGATTGGGGGGCTCATCGTGTATGAATGCCAATGAAGCGCCTGATTCAATATCTTGGACGTTGACAATCAATTCAAGATATTTCAAGTCGTACAAACATTTTGTTGGTATTGTAGAGCAAAAGGAGCGGGTAGAAAATCAAACAGAAGTAATCAACCACAATTTCAGCACAGACTTTTTTATACAAAAAAACATCAGTAAAAGGGTTTCATTGGGCTTCAATATCCCCTTGGTAAGCAATGCCCGTTCCTCATTGTATGAGCATGCGGGAAATGCAGCAGGACCAGCTTCAAGGAAATCAACGCATTCTTTTGGCTTGGGTGATATGCGTTTTGCTGCTTATGCTTGGTTGCGTGATCCAGGTAACATGCCTAGGTGGAATGCTCAGGTGGGACTAGGTTTGAAGCTTGCAACAGGAGACTATCAGTACACAGATTATTTCTACAGGAACGATACAACAAAAACATTGGGACCAATAGACCAGTCTATCCAATTGGGAGATGGAGGAACTGGGATGACTTTTGAGCTGAATTCTTTTTATGCTTTCTCACATAAGGTATCAGCTTATGGTGGTGTGTATTATCTTTCTAATCCACGTGAGCAGAATGGAGTGTCTACTGCAAGAGGCGGCACCGTTTCAGCCACAAGCATTGCTTATGGCAGCAATGTGATGAGTGTTCCAGATCAGTATATGTATCGCTTTGGGTTGAGTTACATGAGCGAGCAGTTTACAGCAAACCTTGGCATTAGAAAAGATGGCATTCCTGCTGAAGATTTGATTGGAGGAAGCAATGGATTTAGGCGTCCGGGTTATGTGGTAGCCGTAGAGCCTGGAATAAGTTATAAAGTCAAATCTTCAACATTTTTCATCAACTTGCCTTTTTCTGTTCAACGCAACAGAACACAAAGTGTGCCAGATAAAATAAGGTCACAGAAAACAGGTGTCTATTTTAAGGGCGACGCTGCTTTTGCTGATTATCTGGTAAATGTAGGTATGGTTGTAAAACTTTAGGTTGTTAAAAAAATAGGGCGAAAGGTGAAAGGTGAGCGGTGAAAGCCAACTACTTTTCACCTTTCGCTTTTATCTTTTAGCCAATTTGAACTATCTTCAAAATTGATTGTTCAATTGAATTAAATTATCATGGAAATATCTACGCAGACAACTACATCAACCGCTTTTAACTTGGGTAACGGTGCAGACATGATTGAACGCTGCCTGCATCAACAAGCGTATTTTAAAACGGGTGAAACCAGGTCTCTAGAGTTCAGGCTGGCACAACTAAAAAAGTTGAGAACGGCGGTTGTTAACCATGAACAGGAAATCGTAGATGCCTTATACAAAGATTTGAAAAAGTCTGAATTTGAGTCGTTTGGAACAGAAATTGGCCAGCTTTTAAAGGAAATAGATCATGCCATCAAAAACCTGAAAAAGTGGGCATCGCCAAAGGCAGTAACAACGCCACTCATGTTTTTCCCATCAACCAGCAAGATTTATCAAGATCCGTTGGGTACCGTTCTAATTATCGGTCCATGGAATTATCCTTTTATGTTGGTAATGAGTCCGCTCGTTAACGCCATTGCTGGGGGCAATACAGTTGTTTTAAAACCATCTGAGGAAGCAGCACATACTTCAGTACTCATTGAAAAAATCATAACAGCATACTTCGATCCGAAATATATAGCAGTGGTTCAAGGCATTGGCGCAGAAGTAATTCCGGCACTGATAAATGGTTTTCGGTTTGATCATATATTTTTTACGGGAAGTACGTATGTTGGACAAAAAATCATGGAGTTGGGGGCCAAGCAGCTCATTCCAGTAACTCTCGAGCTTGGAGGAAAGAGTCCATGTATTGTAGATGCATCTGCCAACTTAGAATATACCGCAAAAAAAATAGCATGGAGTAAGTTGATGAATGTGGGGCAGACTTGTGTGGCACCTGATTATTTGCTTGTTCATCACAGC
>CANLED010000016.1 GCA_947489175.1 Chitinophagaceae bacterium
ATCATTTTTTTTAAATTCTCATCTCTGTTATAAACATCTTTCCTAAAGTTTAATTTACCTTTCTCATCAACAAATGATGTGAAATAGACAATGTACACGGGAATGTTTTTAGCTATTTTCAATTGTCTTTCTTTTCCACCATACATCGCTTGATTTATTTTCTGATCATTCCAAATTGTATCTCCTTGCAATAAAAATTTAATCATTTTAATTGGCTCTGATATTCTTATGCAGCCATGGCTAAATGTTCTTCTTTCTTCATTGAATAGTGACTTTGCAGGGGTATCATGTAAATATATATTATAATTATTAGGGAATACAAATTTTACCAATCCCAGTGAATTTCCTTCACCTGGCCTTTGTCTAATTTTCCCATCATTCCACTCCATATTATTTTGTTCTAAGTAGGATATATTATTTTTCATTTTAGGTAAAATTTCTTTTTTAATAATACTCTCTGGGATATTCCAATATGGACTGAACACAATATATTTCATATCACCTTTAAAGATGATGGTTTTGTTTGTTGATTTTCCTACTACTACATTACATTTAAAGACGATTTCTTCTTTGTTAAAAGCAGTTAGTTTAAATTCTGGAATATTTATAATAATATGTTCGCTTTCAGTTTCATTTGGTATCCATTTACACCTTTCTATGTTAACTAAAATTGTTTCAATTCTTTCTTTTATTGGCACATTCATCTCCTCAATAATTTTTTTTCCAATTGTTCCATCACTTTTTATCCCACACCGTTCCTGAAACGATTGTATTCCATTTTTTATTTCTTCATCATACATATTACTTTGATTGTTAACTGCAAGATCTCCTGCAATAAATAGATTCTTTCTTATTTTTTGTATTATTTCAGCTGTATCTCCTAATAGATACTTATTTTTTGGAATCGATAATTTTTCCCATTGATTTTGTTTATTTATGGTTGAATATTTTTCTAGATTTTCTAGCAGCTTATAATATTGCGGATAAAGCGTATTGTTTAAGTCATCTTCATTATTGATAATTAATTGATTCAATAATTTTAAATAATCAATCTTTTTTCTTGGAATATACCAGGCTGTACTCTTGCTTTCGTTCTCATTGATTCCAGACAATGCAACTTTTGCAAAATAGAAATATTGTGCTGATATCATCAATTCATTTGTAAATGAACTGTCATATTCATTTTGTGTCATGATTCTTTTATAATCTTCTAAGTAAGGAGCATCATAAAAGATATCATGATCATTTATATATATTATCCGATTAAATAATATATTTGCCTGCTCGCTAATTTTGCCATTATTTAGCCAGGCACAAGAATAATGCCGGATGCTATAAAATTTTTCTACATAATTTCTTATGATTTTTAGAGCTGGATTGCTTTCAAAAAATCGTTTAATTATGGTGCTGTCAATCACATTGTCATTTGTATCAGAAAAGTTTCCCGCAACATAGATAGGAGGTATAGAATCATTAAAACTTATAATTCCTGCTTTATAATTCTTTATTTTTTTATCATAATTACTACTGCAGCTATATGAAAATAGGACGATAATTAATAACACATAATTCATTCATAAAAGTAAGTATATGATTTTTGTTTAATTAAATATCATAGTGCTAACCTTTAACAATTTATTTTTTGGCATAAAAAAAACCTCCTTTTTGGGGAGGTTTCTTTATTCTCTTGAGATTTATTCTGAAATCACTTCAATTGTAATCTCCGTTTCGTTTCCGTTGCCAAAGTCAACTTTCGCTTTGTATGTTCCCAACTCTTTGATTTCATCTAATAGTTGAATACGACGTCTGTCGATTTCATAACCCCTTTGCTCTCTGATTGCTCTTGAAATTTGAACATTGGTTACGCTACCAAAAATTTTACCACTAGTTCCTGTTTTGGCACCAATGTTTAAAGATCCTTCCTGAAGAGCTGCAATAACCTTGTTGATTTCTGCGAGCATCTTGTCTTCTTTCTTTTTTTGTTGCTTTACTCTTTCCTGCAATTGCTTGAGGTTAGAAGCAGAAGCTTCAACTGCCATTTTCTGAGGTATAAGAAAGTTACGTGCATACCCGTTTTTTACTGTTACTACCTCATTTGCTCCACCAAGATTGTTTACGTCTTGAATTAAAATAATTTGCATAATGTTCTTTTTAAAAGTTTTACCAACTCCAATTCCAATTTTATGGAACTGTCACACCTTATGGTGATTAGGTTGGAGGTTCTACTTTAACAAATCAGTCACATAAGGTAATAATCCCATCTGACGGCCACGTTTGATGGCTTCAGAAACCTTACGTTGATACTTTAGAGAGTTTCCTGTAATGCGGCGTGGAAGCATTTTCCCTTGCTCATTCAGAAACTTCTTTAGAAATTCTGCGTCTTTGTAATCAATGTACCTGATACCATACTTCTTGAAACGACAAAATTTCTTTCTTGGTTTCTCAGTTTTAATCGCTGTAAGGTACTTGATGTCATTTGCTTTTGCCATGATATTATCCCTCCACTGCTTTTTCGGTTCCAGTTGATACACCACTTCTCTTTTTAATGTTATACTCGACGGCGTACTTATCGAGTTTGATAACAATGTGACGGAGTACCTGCTCGTCACGCAGTAGCTGAATCTTCAGCTTTTCATTCATGTCGGATGGCGCTACATATTCCATAACCCAGTAGATTCCCGTAGTCTTCTTCTGGATAGGGTAGGCCAGTGATTTTAACCCCCAGGGGTTGCTGTGTACAATTTCACCTGCATTTGCTTTGATGAAATCAACGAATTTCTTCTGAGCTGCTTTAAATTCTTCTTCACTCAGAACAGGGGTAAAAATCACCATCAATTCATAATTTTGCATAAACCCTGTATTTTTTTGATTTGATAATGGGCAGCGAAGGTAAGTGTTTTAGGCTATTTATACCTTTTTTTTCTGAATTTTTTGTCTTATTTCTCGAAAAAACTCCCATTTCTTAAATGTCATCCTGTCAGAGTTTAATTTATGGCATTCATTTTGTTCTCTTCGTAAAAAAAATAGTATGCAAAAAGGACAAATACGTGTGCAGACGGAGAATATTTTTCCAATTATAAAGAAATTTTTATACAGTGAGCACGACATCTTTCTGCGTGAATTAATTGCAAATGCTGTTGATGCTACTCAAAAACTAAAGACTTATGCATCTTCGGGTGAAGCTAAGGGTGAGCTTGGTGAATTGCGCATCGATATTACACTTGATAAAGACGCAAAAACAATAACAATTGCTGATCGTGGTATTGGTATGACTGCTGAAGAAGTTGATAAATACATCAACCAAGTTGCTTTTTCTAGTGCGGAGGAATTTCTTGAAAAATACAAGGGGCAAAATGAGGCCAACATCATTGGTCATTTCGGATTAGGTTTCTACAGCGGTTTTATGATTAGTGAAAAAGTTGATTTGCATACACTTTCTTACAAAGAAGGAAGCGAAGCAGTAATCTGGGAATGTGATGGCAGTCCTGAATTTACTTTGCAGCCAAAGGAAAAATTGGAAAGAGGTACCGCGATAACCTTGCATGTTAACATCGAGAGTGAAGACTTCTTAGATTCTTTCAAAATCAAGAATATTCTTGAAAAATTTTGTAAGTTTTTACCGGTTCCAATCTTTTTTGAAGACAAACAAATAAACGTTACAAATCCAGCCTGGGTTAAAAAACCTGCTGAATTGACAACTGCCGATTACGAAGAATTCTACAAATCACTTTATCCCTACAATGAAACTCCGTTGTTTTGGATTCATTTAAATGTTGATTATCCTTTTACACTAACGGGAATTCTCTATTTCCCTAAGATCAAACAATCATACGAAATTCAAAAGGATAAAATACAGCTTTATAGCAATCAAGTTTTTGTTACTGATGAGGTAAAAGATATTGTACCCGAATTTTTGATGTTGTTACAAGGTGTTATTGATTCTCCAGACATTCCATTGAATGTGAGCAGGAGTTATTTGCAAGGAGATCCTAATGTAAAAAAAATCAATAACCACATTACAAAAAAAGTTGCTGATAAATTGGATGAAATTTTCAGAAATGACAGAAAAGAGTTTGAAGGTAAGTGGGATAGCCTTGGTCTTTTTGTAAAATATGGCATGATAACAGATGAAAAATTTAGAGAAAAAGCTGATAAGTTTCATCTGATGCAAGACGCTTCTTCAGATATTTTCTTTACCCTCGAGGAATACCGCTTAGCTAACGAAACCCTTCAAAAAAACAAAGATGGTAAGTTGGTAATTATCTACACCACAGACCCTATTCAACAAGATGGTTTTATCAAAGGGGCAGAAGCCAAGGGATACAAAGTGGTGAAAATGGATACACTTGTTGATGCTTCATTTATCGGTCAGATTGAATCTAAATGGGAGAATGTTCAATTTACAAGAGTTGATGCTGACATCGCAGATAATTTGATCGATAAGCAAGAAGATAGCAAATCTGTTTTATCTTCTAAGGATGAAGAATCGCTCAAAGCATTGTTTGATTTCAAAGTTCCTGAAATTACCGTTAATGTTGAGGTGAAGGGCTTAAGCCTTGATGCACAGCCTGTTGTTGCTACAAGACCTGAATTCATGCGTAGGATGAAGGATATGGCGGCGTCTAGTGGACCAATGGGGAGTTTTTATGCAAGTATGCCAGATGAAGTAACTTTGACAGTCAATGGAAATCACCCAATATATGATGCTATCCTGAAAAGCGAGAACAAAGATGATCAGCAAAAACAAGTTAGAAATTTAGCAGACCTAGCTTTACTTTCACAGGGCATGTTAAAAGGGAATTTACTAACTGAGTTTATCCAAAGAAGCATAGAATTGATGAATTCAAATCAACTTGCTAAATAAAACGCAACTGAAATAAAACAAATAGGGTCCTTCATTAAAAGGACCTTATTTGTTTGTATCAGTGGATGCAACATCAATAACCTTAAGTTGTAAGGAAGTTTGTCCATTGAAGGTATTTTCTTCCAATGTAAACACTAAATCTAAAATGCTTTGATCTGAAATTTCATTGTATTTTTCTGCTAAATTAAATCCAATACCATTGTACATTGTTCCATTTTGTTCCACTTGAAAACGAACATGGTTTTCTTTTACAATCCTTGATCCGGCATTTTTTACCTTAGTAGCACAGAAAATCGGTTTTGCATTCTCTGGCCCAAATGGTTCCATTTGTTGCATTATATTGAAGAACATAGGAGTTAAGTCAGACAACAAAACTTCAGCATCTATATGAATTTCTGGAATAAAATGGTGAGGATCTAATGTATCGTCAACAATTTTTTCAAATTTATTCTTGAAGGCCTCAATATTTTCTGGTAATAGCGTCATGCCCGCTGCAAAATAATGTCCACCAAAACCAATTAAAAGTTCCCTACATTGTTCCAATCCCTCATGAATGTTGAATCCCGGAATACTTCTAGCACTGCCTGCAACAACATCGCCGCTTTTGGTAAAAATAATCGTCGGTTTATAAAATCGCTCCAACAGCCTACTCGCCACAATGCCAATTACACCTTTATGCCACTCGGGCGAATACAAAACAGTTGATTTTTTATTTGATTCAACATGGTTTTCTTCGATCATAGAAATTGCATCTTTGGTAATTTCCTTGTCTGCTTCTTTTCTATGGTTGTTATCTGTTTGAAGTAAGGAGGCTATGTACAATGCCTTGGACGGGTCTTTTTCTATGAATAAAGCAACAGCTTTTTTAGCATCATCCATTCTGCCTGCTGCATTTATACGCGGTCCAATCATGAATCCAAGGCTGGATATGTTTACTGGGCCTTTTAATTCACTCAGTTCAATAAGTGCTTTGATGCCAATTGAAGGAGAGGCATTAACCTGTTTCAAACCATGAAATGTTAGCAGCCTGTTTTCTCCTGTAATAGGAACAATATCTGCTGCAATAGCTGTTGCCACCAATTCAAGGTATTTTAAATATGAGTTTTCAGGAAATCCTTTTTTTAGTGCAATAGCATGAATGAGTTTAAACCCAACTCCGCATCCACAAAGTTCTTTATAAGGATAGCCGCAATCGTTTTGTTTGGCGTTTAGAATGGCAACTGCTTGCGGTAAATCTTTGCCTGGAAGGTGATGGTCACATATTATTGTCTCTACACCTCTATTCTTGGCTTCAAGAATTAGTTCAGATGATTTGATGCCACAATCCAATGTTATGAGTAGTTTAAAACCATTTTCTACAGCATAATCAACACCTTTTTTTGATAAGCCATACCCTTCTTTGTATCGATTAGGTATGTAATACTCTAAATTTGCATTTTCAAATAGAGTAGCAATAAAATCAAATACTATTGCCACGGCAGTTGTTCCATCAACATCATAGTCGCCATAAATCAGTATTTTTTCCTTCTTATCGATGGCCTCTAAAATGCGGGTAACAGCAACTTCCATGCCTTTCATCAACCAAGGTGAGTGGATATCGGTTATTGTAGGCCTAAAAAAAGATTTTGCTGCATTAAAATCTGTAATCCCTCTCTGTGCTAAAATTTGGCAAAGAATAGGATGAATTTTAAGTTCATTTTGTAAGGTGAGGGCCAATTCCTTTCTTTCGTTCAGACGATTCCATCTTTTGTAAGTAATTGGCATCATTTATTTTTTTCTTTCTGTTGTATACTTAACCATTTCCATCAATGCCAAGCATTCTTCAGACTGTGGAAACCCAGCTAAAAGTTCAAGTGCTTTATTCTTAAATGAATCCATCTTTTCTTCAGCGTATTGAATGCCACCAGCTTGTTTTACTTGTTCAATTACAAACTGTATATCCTCGTTGGATTTATTTTTGTTTTTTAGGATATAAATAATTGCAGACTTTTCTTTTTTGCTTACTTTTTCCAAAGTAAAAATCAATGGGAGTGTTATTTTTTTCTCTCTAATGTCATTGCCAGTTGGCTTTCCAACATCTTCAGTTCCATAATCAAATAAGTCATCTTTTATTTGAAAAGCTATACCTGTATATTCACCAAATTGTCTAAATTTTTCAGTGATAACAGGGTCTTTGCTGGTGGAATAAGCGCCAGCAGCGCAGGCAGAAGCCAGAAGTGATGCTGTTTTATTTTTAATTATATTGAAGTAATCTTCTTCTTTTATGTTTAGAAGACGGGATTTTTCCAATTGAAGTAACTCCCCCTCACTCATCTTCTTTACAGCGTCAGCCAAAATTTCAAGAATTGTAAAGTCTTTGTTTTCCAAAGAGAGTAGCAATCCCTTTGCCAATAAATAATCTCCTACCAATACAGAAGCTTTGTTTTTCCAAAGGGCATAAACAGAAAAAAATCCCCTTCTCTCTGCTGCTTCATCAACAACATCGTCGTGCACCAAAGTAGCAGTATGTAAAAGTTCAACAAGCGAAGCCGCTCTGTAGGCAACATCTGTTACTGGACCACACATTTTGGCTGATAGCAGAACAAACATCGGCCTAAGCTGCTTCCCTTTTGTTTTTACAATGTATTTTAAAATCCTGTCTAACAATAGAACATCACTCTTTACGGCATCTCTGAAAATTGTTTCAAATTGCTTTAATTCACTGTCAATTATTGTAGGGGTTGAACTCATTTGTGTAATGCGAACTTAAGTATAATTTATTCTCAAAACAAAGGGGATTGATATAATTATCTCATTTAAAAAAAAAGACGATTTAATTAATTTTGTCATATGATATTTTTTTCAAATCGGCATAAAAAAAAAACATTATTTGTTTGATAATTAAAACATTAGCGTTAGTTTTGTTAAAATTAGCGTAATACACTTTAACGTGGCACAACTATAATCAAATATTAACACTATGACAAGTAAATTGTTCTCTACAATCCTAGGCTTCCTAGCATTGTCTATTACCGCTGAAGCACAGATGTCTGCTGCTGGAGGTACAGATTGGAAAGATTCGTCTTTAATTCCTGCTTCAAGAATGGCTCAGCACAGCGAGTTTTTAAACAATCAGTACAGCTTCCCCTCTAAGCCAAGAAGCCAGTGGGAAGTAGGAGTTAAGTTAGGTTCTCCTTCAATAAGTGGAGACCTTGCGACCAACTATCCTAATTTTGGTTTTGGTGTGCATGTTAGAAAATCTCTTGGGTACCTACTTTCATTACGTGGTGAATATGTTCGTGGTTCAGCTACAGGGTTGGATTGGAAAGGCAATTACAACTACGCAAGCAACACTGCTTGGTCAAGCAGGGGTTATTTGGGTAACCGTAGGTCTTATACTGGAGCAGCTAATAATCTTACTTTGATTCCTGCAGTTGATAAGGTTTTTTACAATTACAAAACAAACATAAACGATCTTAGTGTTCAAGCTTTATTTAACCTATCAAATGTTCGTTTCCACAAAGCAGAGCCTAAGTTTGGGTTGTACACAATCATTGGTATTGGTGTTACATTCTACGACACTAAAATCGATGCTTTAAATGCAAGTAACCAAAAATACAATTTCAATTCTATACCTGGAGGTACTTTCGCAACAAGAAAGGATACACGCAGTGCTATCAATGCTCTACTTGATGGTACTTACGAAACAGATGGTGATTCTAACGGCATGAGAGATAGTAAGTTATTTGGAAAAACTGCTAGACTTTCTGGTACTGTTGGATTTGGCGCTGCTTTCAAGCTTTCTAAAAGAGTTAATATAGCTTTTGAAGACAGGTTGACTTTTGTTAAAGACGACTTATTAGATGGCCAACGTTGGGCAGCTTCTCCAATCGGTGATGCTGTTACAACAACCCATTATGACACGCATAATTTCTTGTCAGTTGGACTGAATATCAACATTTTCTAAATAATACCCATTAAACACTAATTATATGAAGCTTAATAAACTATTTTCTATACTGTTTCTTGGATTATTCCTAATTACAGCTCAGGATGCTCTTGCTCAAAAAAAATCTAAGTCTGTAGAACCACTTTATTGGAAGAATCCATTAGAATTTTCTTACGGTGAATTGAATGCACCGAAAAGAATGAAAATGCCTAAGGTTGTCCTTGATGATGCTGATGGAGATGGCGTTACTGACCAATTTGATATGGAACCAAATACACCAGCTGGTGCTCCAGTTGATTCTCATGGTGTTAGCAAAGATACTGACGGTGATGGAGTTCCAGATTTCAAAGATAAACAATTGATTACCCCATCAGAATGTCAGCCAGTTAGTGCGGATGGTGTTGGTAAATGTCCAGAGCCTCCTTGCTGCTCTGCTATTCCTACAACACCAGCTCCAGTATGTAACATGAGCTCTGTTCCTAGCATTAGCTTCATGAAAGGTTCTACAAAGCTTAGCACAGATGCTCAAGCACTATTAGGTTCAACTGCTGATCGCTTGAAAAATAACCCAGTATGTAAATTGGTTGTAAGTGGTTACGCTGAGGCTTCTAAAGTTAGCCAGCAACTTAGTTGGGATCGTGTGAATGCAGTAATTAACTACCTAGTTGAAAAGCAAGGTATAAGCGCTGACCGTATGGTATTCAAATATGGTCAATCTGCAGGTGATTTAAATACAGTTGATTTAAGTGCTACCGCAGAAGTAACTGATGGCCCAAATGCAGTTCCAGCTCCTCATCCAAATCTTCGTAAGAAGTAAGACAAAATAGTTCTTTAAAAAACCCTCCCAATGGAGGGTTTTTTTATGACTTGTTTAACCTAAATAATAAAATAGAATTACTATTTTCGAATATTATCTAAAAGGCTTATTTTTGCACACTTTATGTCAATTACTCGATCAATACTAATCATCCTTCTCTTGGCTTTTGCCTCTTGCTCAAAGTTTAGTAAAGTCCTTAAAAGCAAGGATTTTGAATATAAACTTAAAATGGCAAATACCTATTTTGATAAAAAAGAATACAGGAAATCACAAGTGTTATATGAAGAACTTTTTCCTGTTTTCAAAGGGACTCCTCAGTTTGATGACTTATATTATAAGTATGCTTATTCGCATTATAACCTGAGAGACTATATTACCGCTGAGAGTCTTTTTAAAGGTTATTTAGAAGTTTTCTCTAACAGTGTGAGGGCTGAAGAGGTAGAATACATGCAGTCTTTTTGTTATTTCAAACAATCTCCTAAGGCAGAATTGGAACAGACCAATACCATTAAAGCAATTGGGATGCTTCAGATATTTATCAATACCCATCCTGAGTCTCCTAAAGTAAAGGAAGCAGAAGCACTCATCGCAAAATGTCAGGCCAAATTGGAGTCTAAAGAATACCTTTCTGCACAATTATATTATAATGTTGGGCAATACAAAGCTTCAGCATTAACTTACACCACATTGCTGAATAATTATCCTGATTCTCCCAAAGGAGATGAATATAAACTAATGGCAATCAGGTCTTATTATAAATATGCTTCGATGAGCATCCCTGAAAAGCAGCTAGAACGTTACCAAAAGGTAATTTTTGAATCTGAAGATTTTCAAGACCGATTTCCAGAAAGTAAATTGCTCAAAGAAGCAGAACGTTACTTAACTTTGTCCAAGAATAATTTAAAATCACTTAATAATGAGCAGACTTCGCCGGCAGGTAGGTAATAACCTTACCAATGTAGCAGAAACAAAAGACCTAAATGAAATCAAAAAGAAAACAGGCAATCTGTACGAGTCCATTTCAATCATTGCAAAGAGGGCTAGCCAGATTAATATTTCAATAAAAGAGGAGCTTCATAACAAGCTTGAAGAATTTGCAAGTCATACAGACAGCTTAGAAGAAATTCACGAAAATAAAGAGCAAATTGAAATTTCTAAGGCATACGAAAAAATGCCTAACCCAGCGCTCTTAGCAACACAAGAGTTCATGGAAGATAAAATTTATTACAGAAAAAATAATGAAGATTTATTCCGTTAACTTTCATAATTAATTTTTTTGAAGCGGAGGTTTTAAAGCCTCCGTTTTTTATTTAAATCAATGCATAGTTCTCCAATCAATTTGTTGCTAAACTTCGATGAATTTGTTTAACTTAAATTTTAATTAGCTCATGACCACTTAATGTTGCAAGCAATGATTAAAACACGTAAGAAACCCACTCAATTTGTAAGTTTTTTTTTAGTATTATTATTTCAATTTGCATCGAATTATAGTTCTATAGGTCAAGAAGTGAATGCTAAAGTAACCGTATCCTATGCTCAAATAGGCAGTACCGTAGATAAAAAAGTATTTCAAAATTTACAAACTGCCTTAATTAATTTCATCAACAAAAGAAAGTGGTCGACAGATAATTTTGATGTAAATGAACGTATTGAATGTAGCTTTTTATTGAATTTACAGTCCATTGTTGAACCAAATGTATACAAGGGAACTTTAACAATACAAGCGGGTAGACCAATTCACAACACAAATTACTTATCTCCCTTGGTGAATTTTATTGATAACGAAGTTGTATTTCGTTATGTCGAATTTCAACCGGTTGAATTTAACGAAAATAGGATTTCCGGAACCGAACCGTTGGCATCAAATCTCTCTGCCATCTTTGCTTTTTATGTAAATATAATAATGGGGTTAGATTATGATTCTTTTTCACCCCGAGGCGGTGATCCATATTTTCAAAAGTCATCATTAATAGTAAACAGCGCGCCTGATGGTCGTTCCATTGCTGGTTGGAAGCCATTTGACGGTCAACGAAATAGATATTGGCTTTCTGAAAATTTACAAAATAGTCGTTATGCTTTGATACACGATGCTATTTACACCTACTACCGCCAAGGATTGGATAAAATGATTGAAAATGAAAAAGATGCTAGGGAGCAAATTTTAAATTCCTTTTCTATGCTCAATACATTAAATGCTGAAACGCCCAATTTGATGATTTTACCTTTTTTCTTTCAGGGTAAGACTGATGAAATAATTAAAATTTTTAAAAAGGGAACAGGACAAGATAAGTCGATGGTTTTAGATTTTTGTCAACGATTAGATGTTGCCAATTCCGGTAAATATAAACAAGATTTGAAATGAAATTTTCTATTGTTATAATGGGATTTTTGTTATTTTTTTTCGCTTGTAAAAATGATAAGAATATCCCTTCTAATATAATAAACCCAAATCTTATGTCCGATATATTGGTTGATATCGCAATTGCAGAGGGCTTTTCAGAATCTTTTTTATTTAAAGATTCTCTTTCTAAAAAAGATTCAGTTTTAAAAAAGGAAATAAGCAAAGTTTTGCAAACACATAATATCAAACAGCAACAATTTTCTAAAAGTTATCAATATTATGCTATCAGGCCTAATTTGTATAAAGTAGTTATGGATTCAGCTAATGCTAGGATTATTAGAGGCAAAGAAATTGAATTTACAAACGATTCACTTCAAGCTAAATATTAGACAATTTTATGTTTCTTTCTAAACACGACTTGAAACTTGCTTATGGTGTTGATTTGCAAATAGCCGCCGCATTTGTAGATAGAAAAGTACCTATTCAAAACCTTTATTGGAAAAGTCGCGAAATTTACTTGCCTTCTTCTCCGGGCTATTATTTTATGCCTATTTTTTCAGACTTGTTGTTCAGAAGCGGAGCGGCTAAAGCATATCTTTTAAGCGATGAATATTTTTATATTTCAGAAAATATCCTTCACAGTGCTGCATTGTTAGAACATGAAATAATAACCTGGGAGAAACATGTTCAAGAGATATTTAATTTTATTATTCCCTATATTAAGAAACCTGACTTATTTGCACATTTGCAAAGATATTTTGCAGAACCCGTATTAAAAAAAGGTGATAATTCTTTTTTAGGAACTGATTTTCCTTCATTGAACCGTGCAGACAGTTATTTATTGATTTCGGCATGCATCCCCACAAATGAATTTAATGAACAAAAAGCTATAAAAAGTTGGTATGCATTAATGACATATTTTTTGATTCTAGACGATTTAGCCGACATCAAAGATGACTTAATAAAAATACAAGAGAATGTGTTAATTGATGCTGGATTGAATGACTCCGGCATTAAAACTATTTACAACATGATTGATAATAGTTATGATTTTTTGTCAACTGTTAATCCTATAATGGCAAACAGAATAGATCATAAAAGAGAAACAATGGACCTTCACGAATTGCTAAAGTCCATTATTTCTCCTTCCTGATTTTCATTTTTGTTTCACTCAGAAAGGTAAATCATCTGAGCCTACAGCGCTTAATACAGGATTTTCGTTGTTTGAGCCTGAAGTAGACTCTCCATTTTCATTTTTACTGATACTCCCTAATAATTGGATATTTAGTACACGCAGTGTTAACGCAATACCTTGAGTTCCATCATTTTTGGTGTAAGTCCGTTGATCTGGAATACCATCTGCATAAACCAATTGACCTTTTTTTAAATAAGGGGCAATGGCTATACGATCTGTCCAATAAGCACATTCAACCCAAAGGGTTTTTTCTTTTTGAACACCGGCAGAATCCTTAAATTTTTCTGAGTGTGCAACACTGAAATTGATAACATTTTTTCCATTTACAACATTGGAAATACAGTCTTTGCCAAGATGACCAATGACTTGAAGTTTAAGCATATTATTTATTTTGAATGCAAATTATCACACACTCAAAAAATATTTATGAGGAAAAAACATATTTAAAAGTGATTTTTCCAAGAAATTTATGTTGAAATATCCATCTATATTGAGGTAAAACGAGGTGTTTAATCCATCCATTTCTTTTACTTTTGCAACATGGTAAAACTAATTGACCATCGTATACTATTAGATTTGGTTGAACATATTTTTCTGAAAATAGGATGTCCTCAAAGTCAAGCAAAAATTGGTGCAAATACATTGGTTTCAGCAGATTTAAGAGGTGTTGATTCTCATGGTGTGGCAAGGTTGTCTGGCTATATAAGGCTTTGGGAGGCTAATAGAATCAATCCAACCCCCTCTATTTGCGTGGTACATGAAACACCTTCAACAGCAGTTGTTGATGGGGATGCAGGACTAGGTTTGGTTGTTGCACCCTTCGCCATGGATATTGCCATTAAAAAGGCTGAATCAGTTGGAACGGGGTGGGTTAGTGTTAAAAACAGCAATCATTTTGGCATTGCTGCTTGTCACGCAATGAGAGCTTTGGATAAGGACATGATTGGGATAGCCATGACCAATGCTAGTGCACTCGTAGCACCAACATTTTCTAAAGAAAGGATGTTGGGTACCAATCCCATTTGTGTTGCAGTTCCTGCTGGCAATGAAGCTCCTTTTGTGGCAGATCTGGCCACTACTACTGCTGCAAATGGCAAACTTGAAATATTGCAGCGAAAGGGCACTGATGCCCCTAATGGTTGGATTCAAGATTTTGATGGAACAGCAACAAACAACCCACATGCATTAAAAGATGGAGGTGCTTTATTGCCCCTTGGAGGAGATAGAGATCATGGAAGCCACAAAGGATACGCCTTAGGTTCCATTGTTGATATTTTCTCTGGCGTTTTGAGTGGGGCTAATTTTGGACCCTGGGTGCCTCCATTTCCAGCGTATGTTCCAATGCCAGAAAATCAACCTGGTCAAGGCATTGGTCATTTCTTCGGCGCAATGCGAATCGATGCTTTCCGTGATGGCAAAGAATTTAAACGAGATATGGACCTTTGGATTAGAAGGTTTAAGGATGCTGAACCAATTAATACAGACCAGCCTGTTTTAATTCCTGGTGAGCCAGAAAGATTGATGCACGAAATAAGAATAAAAGAAGGCATTCCGTTGTTGAGCGCAGTTTATGATGACATTAAACTCATCGCAGAAAAATTCAATTTCAAGTTTTAACTTTGTCCTTTGAAAATTTAAAATGATTATTATGAAAATAATGAAATTTGGTGGAACCTCAGTAGGAAAGCCTGAGCGAATGAAACAAGTTAAAGAGCTTATCACAAAAGATAATGAAGATAAAATTGTTGTGTTAAGTGCACTGAGTGGTACAACAAATGCATTAGTTGGGATTGGCGATGCTATGGCGGCTGGCAATAAGCTACAAGCTAAAGACATTATCGATAATCTTATTAAACATTACGAACAGTTTATTAATGAACTTCTTGAAATTGAAGTTATAAGAGAAAAAGCTAGAAAAGTTATTCATGAGCATTTCGATTTTTTAAATATTATTTTAAAAATCTCATTCAATGATGCCTTGAATAAAGATATTCTTGCACAGGGAGAATTGATGAGTACCAAGCTATTTTGTTTCTATTTAGAAGAGATTGGTGTAGATCATGTCTTTTTGCCTGCTTTGGACTTCATGATGATTGATTCAAATGATGAACCGCAGGTTTTGTCTATTCGAGAAAGGCTAAAAAAATCATTAGAGCATCATCCTGGTCATAACTTATTTATTACGCAAGGTTATATATGTAGAAATTCAAAAGGAGAGGTTGATAATTTAAAGAGGGGAGGAAGTGATTATTCTGCATCGTTGATTGCTGCAGCAGCTATGGCTTCTGTTTGTGAAATTTGGACTGATATTGATGGCATGCACAACAATGATCCAAGAGTTGTTAATAAAACCAAGGCTATTGAACACCTTAGTTTTGACGAAGCTGCCGAGCTTGCCTATTTTGGGGCTAAAATTCTGCATCCCGCTTCAATCTGGCCTGCCCAGCATTATAATATTCCTGTTAAGTTGCTTAATACCATGGAGCCTGAGGCCAAAGGGACGATTATTTTGAAAGAAGCTGACTCGGTGGGTGTTAAAGCAGTGGCTGCGAAAGATGGCATTGTGATGATCAAAATAAAAAGTGGCAGAATGCTCTTGGCATACGGCTTTTTACGAAAAATATTTGAAGTTTTTGAAAAATATAAAACTTCCATTGATATGATAACAACATCTGAAGTTGCTGTATCAGTTACAATTGACAGTACCCTTCACCTCGAAGAAATCTCAAAAGAGTTAATTCCACTAGGGGAATTGGAAATAATAACGGGACAAACCATCGTCTCAGTTGTAGGCAACAAGTTGAC
>CANLED010000017.1 GCA_947489175.1 Chitinophagaceae bacterium
AAAATTCTGTCTTTGGATGTATGTTAATTAACAATATTGCCTTAAAGGCTATGAATAGCAGCGCTGATTTCCTTGATCAAGGAGGAATCTTTTTCAATAGCATTGCCTACAACAATGATGTCTGCACCTGCTTGGCAGTTTCGGTAGGCCTTTTCTGGATCTGTGATTCCACCGCCTATAATGAGGGGTATTGTTATATGTGTGGATACTGCCTCAATCATGGTTTCTGTGATGGGTGTTTTAGCCCCACTTCCTGCATCCATGTAAATAAGTTTCATGCCTAGCATTTCCCCGGCCATGGCTGTACAAATGGCAATTTCATTTTTATCAGAAGGAATTGGATTGGCATTGCTGATGTATGAAACTGTTGTAGGGGCACCTCCGTCAATAACCATGTAGCCTGTAGAGATAACTTCTAATCCACTTTTTTTTACTGTGGGGGCTGAAATAACATGCTGACCTATGAGCAACTCAGGGTTCCTTCCTGAAATCAACGATAGGTAAAGCAAAGCATCTGCAAATGGGGTTATTTGTGAAGGACTGCCTGGAAAAAGAATGACGGGAATGTTAGATGTTTTTTTGATGTGTTGCACCAACTCATCAAGGTGATCTGTAACAACCAAACTTCCTCCTACAAAAATAAAATCAACTAAAGATTCCTCACAACGTTCTAGTAGGATACTAGCATGGTTAGTTGATGTCTTATCTGGGTCGATAAGCACCACAAAGGACTTCTTCCTTTCGTTTTTTCTAGCTGTAAGCTTGTTATAAATAGCGTTGTTCATCACTAATAGTATGCAAATGTGCGAAAAAGTTTTTGATTTGCAGCCTTTCAGGCTGTGTTAAATACTTTTATGTTATTCAAAAAATCAGCCTTGTGAACAATAGTGTTGTTTGTTATTGTTTAATTGATGAAACTGTTTTGCCATTTTAGGGGTTGTAACAATGTTTGGTAGGTAATTTTTTACTCATGTTCAAAATCTAATCCTAAAAATGATTGTTATCATTAATTTCTGCATCAATTAGCAGGAACTTTAGTTAATTCCTTTTTTGGTTATAGCCAAAAATATTTATACCAAAACGTGAACAAAATGGCAAACACTTATCCAACAAGGGTTGCCTCGGTTATCAACATCGTGTTGATATTTAAGGGTTTGAAAAGAGTTGAAGGATTGATATTTTCGTATTCTTTTCAAAAATGTTTTATTCAACCTCAATTAAAAGATTAACTATTATATAACATGGCTAACAGTAAACCCAAATCTAATTCCTCCAATCAAGGCTTAAAATTTGACAGGCATTTCACTTCAGACAAAGTAAATGTCTACGACAGTTTCGAATATGATTACCGCACCTCAGTGATTAGAAATCCAAGTGGTGAGGTTGTTTTTGAAATGACAAACGTAGAAGTTCCCAAGCAGTGGAGCCAAATTGCAACAGACATCATCGCACAAAAATATTTCAGAAAGGCAGGTGTTCCTCAGCCCGATGGTTCTTTGGGAAGAGAAACCTCTGCAAAGCAAGTAGCCCATAGGATGGCAAATTGCTGGAGGGTATGGGGAGAGCGCAATGGCTACTTCGCTACTTCACAGGATGCAACCGTATTTTATGAGGAGCTTGTATATTCCATTCTCAACCAAGCATGTGTTCCTAATTCACCACAATGGTTTAATACAGGACTTCATGAGAGTTATGGTATAAAAGGAAAGCCGCAGGGACATTATTATGTTGATCAGTTAGATGGGCAATTGAAAAAATCAACATCTGCTTATGAGCGTCCACAACCCCATGCTTGTTTTATATTAAGTGTTGATGATGATTTGGTGAATGAAGGTGGTATCATGGATCTATGGGTTCGTGAAGCACGCATCTTCAAATACGGTTCTGGTGTAGGAACGAACTTTTCTAACATACGTGGTGAAGGTGAAAAATTGAGTGGTGGCGGAACATCATCAGGATTGATGAGTTTCTTGAAAATTGGCGATAGGGCTGCTGGTGCCATTAAAAGTGGTGGAACAACAAGGCGTGCTGCTAAAATGGTATGTTTGGACCTAAGCCATCCTGAAATAGAGGCATTCATTGATTGGAAAGTTGAAGAAGAGAAGAAAGTTGCCGCTTTAATAGCCGCTGGCTATGCAAGTGATTATGAAGGAGAGGCTTACAAGACAGTGAGTGGACAAAACTCTAACAACTCGTTAAGAATACCAAATGAGTTTTTTGAAAAACTTGCAAAAGGGGAAGATTGGGAGCTAACTGGACGTGCAGACGGAAAGGTGATGAAAAAGATTTCATCAAAAGCCCTTTGGGATAAAATTTCTTATGCTGCATGGCGCTGTGCGGATCCTGGAACACAGTACGATACCACCATCAACGAATGGCATACTTGTCCACAAGGCGGACCAATTCGTGCTTCTAATCCATGTAGCGAATACATGTTCCTAGACAATACAGCTTGTAATTTGGCTTCAGCTAATTTGCGTAAGTTTTTCAATGAAGACGACAATACTTTCGATGTTGCAGGATTTGAATATACCGTAAGGATGTGGACAACGGTGTTAGAAATATCTGTGTTGATGGCTCAGTTTCCAAGCAAGGAAGTAGCTCAACGTAGTTTTGACTACCGTACACTTGGATTAGGATTTGCAAACCTAGGCAGCATGTTGATGGTAAGTGGAATCCCTTATGATAGTGATGAGGCGAGAGGCATAGCGGGAGCCATCAGTGCAATCATGACAGGGGTGTCTTACAAGACATCAGCAGAAATAGCCAAGATACATGGCCCTTTTGCTAAATACAGCGAGAATAGGGAAGACATGTTGAAGGTAATGAGAAACCACAGAGCAGCGGCTTATGATGCAGAAGGAGCCTATGTTGGTTTGAGCATCAAGCCACAAGGAATAAAAGCGAAGTATTGCCCAGACTATTTACTTAAGGCGGCTTGCAAAGCATGGGATGATGCACTTGAGTTGGGTGAGAAATATGGTTATAGGAATGCACAAACAACTGTAATTGCGCCAACAGGAACGATTGGACTTGTTATGGATTGTGACACAACAGGAGTAGAGCCAGACTTCGCCTTGGTGAAGTTCAAAAAATTGTCTGGCGGTGGGTATTTCAAAATCATCAACCAATCAGTACCGCAGGCCTTAAGAAATTTAAAATACAGCGAATCTGAAACCGATGCCATCATTAAATATGCCGTAGGTTCAGGAAGCTTCTCAGGAGCACCATTTATCAATCACCAAACATTAAGTGAGAAAGGTTTTATTGCTGAGGAGATTAAAAAATTAGATGCTGGAGTAGGCGCTGCCTTTGAAGTAGGGTTTGTGTTTAATGTTTATTCATTGGGTGAAGAATGTTTGCAGAGATTAGGGTTTAAGCCAGAGCAATATTTCAATTTTGATTGGAATATGTTGCAGGCGTTGGGCTTCACAAATGCCCAGATTGAAGCAGCTAATGATTATGTATGTGGAACCATGACCATTGAAGGTGCTCCACATTTGAAGCAAGCCCATTATCCAGTATTTGATTGTGCCAATAAATGTGGTAAGAAGGGAGAAAGGTATATTCACGCACATGGACATATTAGGATGATGGCAGCTACACAGCCATTTATAAGCGGGGCTATTTCTAAAACCATTAACCTTCCAAATGAAGCAACCATCGCTGAAATAGCTGATTGTTATTTAATGAGTTGGGAATTAGCACTGAAGGCATGTGCTCTTTATCGTGATGGATCTAAGCTAAGTCAGCCCCTCAGCAACAAGAGCGAAACAAAAACGACTGACGAAGTTGATGAAACTAGTGCATCAGATAGTCCACTTTTGGATGTAAGCAAATTGTCTGTGGAAGAGTTGCTCGAGGAATTGCAAAAAAGAATGCAAGCTGCTCCAGATACAAAATTGAAGCGTCAGCTTTCGAGGATTGTAGAGCGCAAAGCATTGCCTGCAAAAAGGCGAGGGTTTACCCAGAAGGCAAAAATCAATGGACAAACGCTGTTCTTGCGCACTGGAGAGTATGGAGATAATACATTGGGTGAAATTTTCATTGACCTAGCAAAAGAGGGTTCTACACTGCGCAGCTTGATGAACTGTTTTGCCATTGCGGTATCTGTGGGCTTACAGTATGGTGTGCCATTAGAAGAATTTGTTGAGAAGTTTGTATTTACCAAGTTTGAACCTTCGGGCATGGTAGATCATCCGAACATAAAATCAACTACATCTATTGTAGATTTCATTTTCCGTTGCTTGGCTTATGAGTATTTGGACAGGTCAGATTTAGTTCACATAAAAGATAGGCCTGAGGTGATGAATACAGGAAATGATTCTTGGGATGACTTACCTGGGTCCAAATATGAAATAAATTCAAAGCCAGAGTTGTCTGATGTACGTGTAGTAGCGCCTTCTGGGAATGCCTCTTCAGCTGCTAAACAACAGAAAGCACCTATGGCTATGAAAACTGAAGGTGGAACACAAGAGTATATGAAAAACATGCAAAGTGATGCACCAAGTTGCAATGTATGTGGACATATCACCGTGAGAAGTGGCACTTGCTACAAGTGTTTGAATTGCGGAAATAGTTTAGGTTGTAGTTAGTCTTTATAACCATATTCATATTATAAAGAGCTTGGTCGCAAAAATGACCAAGCTCTTTTTTTGTCTAGGAAACGTTAAAAAAGTTGAGACATAAAATTTATAAACTTAATATACGTTTGGGGGCTGAACAACTGGTTCATACAATTAAAATGTACAGTCATGCCGAAAAACCGAGTTTTAAGTATAGTTTCATCATTAATTTTTGCTCTTGCTTTCTTTTCATCCTGTGCAAAATCTGTTTCTCCACATATGGCAGCAGCACACCATTACAAAAGGTGTTTAAGTGTGCGTTAATTGCTGAGTACAAAAAAGCGTTTAAATAGCTGCTTGTAAATTCTTAATTTGCATCATAATTACTTATCTGTAGGAACCTAATTTTAAAAGTTTTGATGTGGAATTAAATATTAAATATGAAAAGCGAAAAGTTCTCCAAGCATTGAGGTATCATTTTATCTCAAGGCGGGAAATCAAGATAATGATGATACTGGTGAATGTATTTGCTTTGTTTGCAGCAGTATTATACAGTTTTAAACTAATTTCTCCATTGCCATTTTTAATGAGTTCTGTATTATGGATTTCTATGATGGGAGCCTTTTGGATTTGGCTTCCATTACTTATTTATAAAAAAAGTAAAACATTTCAGGATCAATTTAAAGCCTTTGTAGAGCCACAACATTTTTTTATTGAGACTGCTTTAGGAAAAAAAAGTTGGGCATGGCGTGAGTTTGAAAGCTTTTATGAAACGCCAGGTTTTTTTCATTTATATTTTGACGGGAAGACATTTTTTTTAATCCCCAAAAATGCATTTGGTGATGAAGCTGACTTAGATGAGGCTAGGAGAATATTTAGGGAAGAGATTAAAAAAAGTTAACTTTTAGAATAACAGTTTCCTCATCTCAAAGTGAGGAATAGTAACTTCTTCAAATTCATTGCCGCAAACAGCATAACCCTGCTTTTCGTAAAATCCGGTAGCCGTTTTTCTAGCATGCATGACCATGGTTTTACAGCCAGCATCACGGGCTACATTTTCTGCAAAATGCAAGAGCGATGCACCCAATCCATTGTATTGCATGCTTGGATGAACAGCCATTTGCCTTAGTTTGCATTCACTCAAACTCATTTTAGTAAGAACGCAACAAGCCATGATTTTTTCATCATCAAAAGCACCTAGGAAAATATCATCTTTCTCTTTTTCCAAATCTGCAGCAGAAAAAGTGAGTCCAAGAGGCTTTCTCAGTATTTCCATCCTGAGTGCAACCATGTCTTTATAGGCAGTGGAATTGTAGTCGATTATTTTTAAAGCCATTCAACAAATTAATCGAAAGTTGTGACTAAAAAGTTGTTTGAAATCATTTTTTTGAAATATTTGGCATTTTTTACCATTGGATAAAAAATAATTTGTTTCAAAACTTAATTTATTTCATTGAAAATCATTGTGTTATCAAAAAAACTTTCATGTATCTGAACCTGAAAACATATTTTTGTTCCAAATAGTTTATTTTTGTCCCCATTAAACTAAACTTAATTATCATGTCAGACATTGCAACAAGAGTAAAGAAAATTATTGTTGATAAATTGGGTGTTGACGAAGCAGAGGTAACTCTAGAAGCTTCATTTACAAACGATTTGGGTGCAGATTCACTTGATACTGTAGAATTGATTATGGAATTCGAAAAGGAATTCAATATTTCAATTCCTGATGAACAAGCAGAAACCATCACTACAGTTGGACAAGCAGTTTCTTATCTTGAAGAGCACGCAAAGTAATTAGGGCTCAAACCCATTTCCCTTTACATATGGAACTTAAAAGAGTAGTTGTTACTGGTATAGGTGCCATTACGCCCATAGGCAACACCGCTGCAGAATTTTGGAGTGGTTTGCTTAATGGCGTATCAGGTGCTGGTCCTATTACACTATTTGATGCATCAAAGTTCAAAACCAGGTTTGCCTGTGAAGTAAAGGGATTTGACCCTGTTGCGTATCTTGATAGGAAAGAAGCAAGAAAAATTGATCGTTTCGCACAGTTGGCCATCGTTTCTAGCGATGAGGCCATCAAACATGCTGGCATTACCAAGGATAACGTTGACCCTGATAGAACTGGTGTGATTTTTTCCAGTGGTATTGGTGGTTTGCTTACCTTCCAAGAAGAAGTAATGGCATATGCCAAAGGAGATGGAACCCCGCGTTTCAATCCCTTCTTTATACCCAAAATGATTTTGGATATCGCTGCTGGTCACATTTCCATGCGCCATGGATTTAGAGGTCCAAACTTCGCTGTTGTTAGTGCCTGTGCTTCCTCAACTCATGCACTGATAGAAGCCACTCATTATATCCAGCTTGGAAAAGCAGATGTTATGGTAGCAGGCGGTAGCGAAGCTGTCGTATGTGATGCAGGTGTTGCTGGATTCAATGCAATGAAAGCATTGAGTGAGCGCAACGATGACCCCAAAACAGCCTCTAGGCCTTTTGATAAGGACAGAGATGGATTTGTAATGGGTGAAGGAAGTGGTGCCCTCATTCTTGAAGAATATGAACATGCTATAAAGCGTGGAGCTACCATTTATGCAGAAATTGCAGGAGGCGGTGCCACAGCAGACGCACATCATATCACGGCTCCTCATCCTGAAGGATTAGGTGCGTTAAATGTTATGCGTGCCTCACTAAGAGACGCTAAAATGTTACCTGAAGACATCGATTATATCAACGTTCATGGTACATCAACTCCATTGGGAGACATTGCTGAAACAAAAGCCATTCTAGGCGTTTTTGGTGAACATGCTTATAACCTTAGCATAAGCTCTACTAAGTCCATGACTGGACATTTACTTGGCTCTGCGGGTGTAATTGAAGCCATCGCCTGTATTTATTCAGTAATGCACGATATCGTTCCTCCCACAATCAATCATTTTACAGATGACGATGCCCTTGATCCTAAGTTGGATTTAACTTTCTGGGAGCCGAAAAAGAAAATAGTTAGGGCAGCCTTGAGCAATACTTTTGGTTTTGGAGGTCATAATGCTTCTCTCATTGTAAAGAAGTTCATATAATGATTTAATTATATGGTTGTTGTTGCAGCCATGAATAGATATAAAACCAAGTTAATCTTATAAAGGTTGTTTTACAGGTTAAAATATTTTTTTAGTAGCAAGCAAAAACGGGCTTTCCTCAGCCAGTTATGCAATATGCTGGGTTTTATGCCTGGTAGAATCTCATTATACATTTCCGCATTCTCCCACAGGTCTGTCAAAGAAAAAACCACTGACAACAACGAACGCCTTGAATATTTGGGAGATGCCATATTGGGCGGCATCATCGCTGATTATCTTTTCAGAAAATATCCATACAAAGGAGAAGGCTTTCTGACTGAAATGAGGAGTAAAATGGTGAATAGACAAACTCTTAATGAGATTGCCATTAAAATGGGTCTCAAAAAAATAACTTCTTACAACAAAAGTGATAATTCTTTGAAGTCAAGCCAGATATTTGGAAACGCCCTGGAAGCCTTGGTTGGAGCTGTTTATATTGATAAAGGCTACCCTAAGACAAAGGATTGGGTGTTGAAAAAAATGATTGTTCCTCACTTGTTTGCGGAAGACCTAGAGCAGCTCGACATCAATCAAAAGAATAAGCTTTACAGTTGGGCTAATAAAAGTGGCAAGAATTTGGAATTTGAAACCATAGATGAAAAAATGGAAAACGGGCGACGACTTTTCACCGTAGGTGCGGTTGTTGATGGACAAGTAATAGCAGAGGGAAAGGCTTTTAATAAAAAAGACGCTAGCCAAATCGCTGCTCAAACTGCTGTTGAAAAGCTTAACATAACAGCCTAGTTTTCAGCATTAATTTCTTGACAAAGTTCAACAAGAATGCCATTGGTGGTCTTTGGATGCAGAAAACATACCAATTTATTATCGGCCCCCTTTTTGGGAACATCGTTGATAAATTCAAATCCACTTAATTTTAGCCTGTTTATTTCTTCTTCTATATTTTCTACACCAAAGGCAATGTGGTGAATTCCTTCTCCTTTTTTAGCAATGAATCTGCTGATGACACTATTTTCTTCAGTTCCTTCCAGCAGTTCAACCTTGCTATCCCCTGTTTTGAAGAAGGCGGTATTTACCATTTCCGATAAAATTTCTTCAGTCTTATAGCATTCAGTACCCAGTAATTTTTCAAAAAGGGGGATGGATTTATTAAGAGATTGAACAGCAATGCCTATATGTTCGATTTTTTCCATGAAAATGTTACTTTAACAAGAAACTGAAAATTAGATTTCTTGTTGCATAAAAATACAATTCATTTTACAATCGAATGTAGATATGGGGGAATGCTTAATTTTGCATTGAAAATTTAATATATGGAAGCTACTGCAATGATGACTGGTATTTATATCAGTGAAAAAGCAAAAGAGAAGGTTCTCCAATTGTTGTTGAGCGAAGGCAGGGGAGATGATTATTTTGTTAGGGTAAGTGTGGTGAGTGGAGGTTGCTCTGGACTTACCTATAAAATGGATTTTGACAATGAGCTAAAAGCTGGGGATCAAATTTTTGAAGATAAAGGTATCAAACTCATTACAGATCGAAAAAGTGTGTTGTATCTGTTTAGCACCACTTTGGATTTTTCAGATGGTCTAGATGGCAAAGGGTTTCATTTTATGAATCCCAATGCCAGCAGAACATGTGCTTGTGGTGAAAGTTTTTCAGTTTAATGTTTGAAGAACATTTTACATTCCTTTACAAAGCCGTTTTCATAAATCAAGAAGTAAACACCAGGTGATAGCTTGCTTATGTTGATGCAATAACTTTCTCTTTCTTTAGAATATGCTGGCTTAAAAGATTTGCCATCACTAGAAAGTATTGAAAACTTCGTTAACTCACCGCGATCTTTCATTGTAAGGAAAATTTTGTCACCAGCAGGATTAGGATACAATGCCGTTGATGAGTTGATTTCTTTCATGTAAATGGTGTTTGAAATTTTTGTGCGATCAAATTTATCGAACGCCTTTAAACGTATAAAAAATCCCCCAAATTCATTTTTTGTAAACCCGTAGTTGTAGGTAAAGAGAGATTTCTTTTTGTAGGAATTTATTCTTGTCAGTGGAAGAAAAATGTTGCCATCATCACTTTTTTCTAAAGAATAATACTCAGTTTCTTCGTCATCGGAGTTGGTCCAATATAAAGTTGACCCATGTTGGGTTTTCGAATAGGTCAGCATGAATTTATCAAAAGGCAAAGCTTGGGTTTCCAATTCTCCAAATGTAATGCAGCCATTTTTTAAGGATGTTGATATGCCTGTTAAAGATTGCTGAGTCAATCCATTGATTGTTTGTGGGATACCAATCCACTTTTTTTCAACATCGCTGAAATTGGCTATGACAGGCTGTTGTATGAGTCCAGTCAAGCTGTTCTGCCTTCTGCTCAAAGTCAATACTTCTTTTGAATTAAGTGAATCTGCACCTGTATTTTTTTGAAATGACCAATATTCAATTGTATTGATTTTTTTTAGGGGATATACTTTCAAGCTATCCGTTTTGTCAGATTTGTCTTTGAAATATTCCAACACATAAGTTGCTGAATCTGCGGTATTTTTATAAATAGAAACTGGCGCAAAAACATCATCTTTCCCAATTGGGAAAACCAAACTTCTTGAAGTATCTGTGACTATTTTCATCGGTCCTGATACATAACTTTCATTATTCCCAAAAAAAATGCCATATTGATTTGAGTAGTTGTTGATTATTTTGCCAGTCAAAGAAATCATGTTTTCCGAAGTGCTATAAATTCGCCCACGGGATAAATTCAAACTGTCATTAATTTGAAAACCTTTGTTCAATATCACATGACCATTCGGCTTATTTATGGTCATTTTTGCAACTTTTTCTGGGAATGCATTGCCGTTTGTTTGATTCCCTGCTTTGTCAAATATGATGCATACTGATTGGTGAAAGCTGTAGCTGTTTGACCTGATATTTCCGGTATTCGGGAATGATGAAATTCCATCTGGGGATGATACACTTATTGTTGATAAACTATCTGCTGTAAAATAGCCCCCACTTATATACGATGAATCTGGATAAAAATAAGCGGCTGAGGAGATTTCAAACGCTATTTTAGCATTAGAAATATTCAGCGGTGATTTCAACTTAAGCCTAGCATTTTTTTCAATCTTCATTTTTCTGAAAAAGGTATTTTGTTGAAAAATGCCATCCGAAAAAAAATGGCAACTGTCACCTGTAAAAATGATTTCTCGTCCACTTACGTCTTGGCTGGATGGGTTTAGGGAAATTGTGCCGTGGTTTGTTAGGTTGCCGTAAAGCAGTATGTTTCCGTTTAATGAAGATGTAAGGGTTGCTCCGATGCCTGTTTCAATATTTCCATAGATGGTAAGGTTTCCGTTGCCGCTGCCGCTATAGGTTTTTTTGCCGCCTGCTTTATTTGCATTTAAAATAAGCGTTCCAAAGCTCCTCCCTGAAAGGGAAACTGTATATCCCGCTGTCCCTGGCACGTCAAATTCCATCACACCATTTTTGTTGGATGGATTGTACGTTAATTTTGAAATCAAATAGGCATTTCCTCGGATGGTTCGGTGACTGTATTTTCCTCCATCTTCGATTCTCATTCCACCGTTAATTAAAAAAGTATTACCGGCAGTAGCTCCAGAATTATTAATAAGAACCCCACCTTTCCCAATAATGATGTTGTTTAATGTTAAGGCTGGCGATGCGGTGTTAACATCAGGAATATCAAGCGTTGTGGTTGTTGTGCCATTGCCAATAACCCACAATGAATTTAGCTGAATAGAAACGTTGTCGTTGGGCAATGATACCGTGTAATTTGTAACCACGAAATTGTTGTTGAGTACAACGTCATCAGCCATGGAAGGCACCCCATCGGGAAACCAATTTTGGGCTGTATTCCATTTTCCATCATTGGCCTCTCCGTCCCAATATTTTTGCGCATTTCCAATAAAAGGCACCATAAGGGCCATCCAAAAGATCATTCCTAGCTTTCTTTTTTTCATTTTTGTGTTTAATTTGGTTTAGGTGCAAATTATTAAGCATGAATTCGAAGAAAAAGGCATTTTAACGTGTTTTTTTCAGTTATTTTCACCTGATATTGTGATCTTGCATACATATATGTTTACATTAATTAAAAAAGAGTTGCGGCAGTATTTCAGCGGGTTGCTGGGATACATAACCATTGGGATTTTTTTATTGGCGAGCAGTGTTTATCTGTTCTTTCTTCCCGGATCTAATATTTTAGATGCAGGGTATGCCAGCATGGATCCTTTTTTTGAATTTGCACCTTACCTGATGTTGTTCCTGATTCCTGCTATTACCATGAAAAGTTTCAGTGATGAATTTAGAAATGGAACGTTTGAGATATTGAGCGTTGTGCCAATAAAAAAACAGACAATGGTGATTGCAAAATTTTTATCGGCCTTTTTGGTTGCCCTCATTGCTTTGTTGTTTACCCTTGTTTATGTGTTTTCAATTTCTATTTTATCTACAGGTAATATAGATGGAGGTGGAATCGCAGGTTCATACATCGGATTGCTGATGTTGTGCGGTGTATTTGCCTCCATAGGTGTTTTTACCAGCAGCTTGCAGTCTAATGCTGTAATATCTTTTTTATTGAGTGCCTTGATCTGTTATATCGTGTATGCTTTTTTTTCTTCCTTGGCTAGACTTGATTTATTTCAATCAGGTGCAGGATATTATATTTCACTCATCGGTATTCAAAATCATTATGAAAATATGAGCAAAGGCTTTATAGACAGCCGTGATTTGATTTACTTCATCAGCTTGATTTCATTTTTCCTATTTCTCACCATCGAAAGAATAAAATCAAGATAAGATTGTATGAAAAAGAGAAATCATTTTGTAAAGCCTTTCTTGGTTTTTGTTGGGATTGTTTTAGTGGTGAATATCCTTTCATTCCAATTTCATGGGGGCATCGACTTAACTTCTGAAAAGAGATTCACGGTATCTGAGCCAACAAAAAAATTAGTGGCTTCAGTTAATGAACCATTGGTACTAACAGTTTATTTGAAAGGGGATATGCCAACAGGGTTCAAGCGATTGGCAGGAGCAGCGGAGGATTTAGCCAATGCTTTCAAGGCGGAAAGTCATGGTAATTTTGATATTGTATTTGAAAGACCAGGTGAGGGACTAGAAGACACAGCCAAAGCCATTCTTTTTGATTCTTTGCAAAGGATGGGTATCAACCCCACCAACGTGAAAGCCCAACTTAAAAAGGGTGAGCAAACACAAGAAACTTTATTGTTTCCAGGAGCAATTTTAAGTGGGCGGGGACGACAAGTTGCGATTGATTTTTTGGAGGGACAAAGTAACCTCAATGGATTGGAGTCTTTGAATACAGCAGAGGCATTGCTTGAATATAAAATTTCCAAAGCCATCGTAAAAGTGCAGCAGGATACGCTGCCAATGGTTGGCTATTTAGTTGGGAATGGGGAGCCTTTAGACATGCGTGTGTATGATTTGATAGAAAAGGTAATCAGGAAAGATTACCGGTTTAGCATTATTCCGATAGACAGTGTTACATACATCCCAGCAGCATTTGATGCGGTTGTGCTAGCAAGGCCGAATACGTCATTCAATTCAGGTCAAAAATTAAAAATTGACCAATACATCATGAGAGGGGGTAAGATGTTGTGGGCCATTGATAATTTATTTGCCAGCATGGACAGCTTGCAACGAAGCAGTGGCTCTTTCATCGCGTTTGACATGGGATTGAATTTAGATGATCAACTTTTTAGGTATGGTGTTAGGATCAACAGGGATTTGGTGCAAGATCTTGAATGCGACAAGGTTCCTTCAGTCATAGGGAGTGTGGGTGATAAGCCTCAAATTGAACTTTTACCCTGGCCTTATGCGCCATTGTTGAGGGATGGAAGTGGACATCCCATTTCGAAGAGCCTCGATTATGTACTTTCCTCATTTCCACAGTCAATAGATACCATTGCTGTTGATGGAATTAAGAATCATTTGTTATTATCATCTTCAGACCTTTCTAGGTCGTTACAAACACCAGCATTGGTAGAATGGAAGAGCATAAAAAATGAGGAAGACCTGAACTATTTCACCAAAAAACAAATACCTGTAGCTGTATTGTTAGAAGGGAAGTTCCGTTCTCTTTTTTCAAATAGGCTTAGCAAGTCACAGCTTGATACATTGAAGCAAATGCAGCAAAACGATTTTGTATCAACCTGCTTGGAAGAAAATAAGATGATAGTGATGTCCGATGCAGACATATTGCTGAATGCGGTTAGTGAGCAAGATGGACCTTTGCCCATGGGCATGAATTCTTATACCCGAGAGCAGTTTGCCAATCGGGAGTTTATCAGCAATAGTCTTTTTTATTTAACGGGTGGGGCTAGTATCATGGGCGCAAGGGCGAAGACTTATCAGTTGCGTTTGTTGGATAAGGCAAAGCTTGACAGTGACCGTATCTTTTGGCAATTTGTAAATATTTTGCTGCCTTTGCTGTTTCCTTTTTTGATGGCTTTGATTTACCCATATTTGCGTAAACGAAAATTTGGATATCAATCATAGTTTCATACTCTGTGGAATGAGTATCTTTGCATACTTAAAGAAAAAATCAATAAATGAGTTCAGATCAAATTACTTACATAACGTTTGGGGTATTGTTAATAGGTGCATTGGTATTTGATCTTGGCTTAATGAGTAAAAAAAATGAGGTTGTTAGCATCAAAAAAGCCCTCATTCAAACCTTGTTTTGGGTAGGATTGTCATTGGCATTTTGTGTTTTTCTTTGGGTAGAAAAAACACCTGTGGTAGCAACAAAATACTTTGCTGCCTATTTAATGGAATGGTCTTTGAGTATTGACAATATTTTTGTTTTCATCCTCATATTTACCTTTTTCAAGATAAAATCGGAAGATGCAGGCAGGGCATTGTTGATTGGGATTTTATTGGCAATCGTATTTCGGATTATTTTTATTGCTTTGGGTATTGAGCTTATCAATCGTTTCCATTGGATTCTATATGTATTTGGTGCCTTTTTGCTTTATACAGGCTTTCATTTGTTTTTTAAAAAGGATGAAGCTGAATTTGATCCAGGAGAAACAAAAATTTACAAAATCATTACGAAGTTTTTTAGGGTGACAACCCAAGAACCGCATGGCAGGTATTTCATCAGCATTCATAACAAAGTATATTTCACAAATTTAGCAGTGGTTGTATTTATGTTGGCTGCTGTTGATATTGCATTTGCTTTGGATTCTATCCCAACGGTGGTTTCATTGGTTCGGGAAAAAGCAACAACAAGTTTTTCTTCAGACGATATCCTTGTAATTTATTCATCAAATATTTTTGCGGTGCTTGGACTTCGTTCTCTATTTTTTCTGTTGAAAGGAGCTGTTGATCAATTTGATTTTCTTCAACAAGGCATCGCCGTTGTTCTTATATTTATTGGGGTGAAAATGCTTATTGAATTTTTTGGCATTCATTTGTCCATCGGTGTTTCATTGCTTGTAATTGTTTTATGCCTAGCGGGTTCTATTCTTTATTCGATTCAAGTAAAAAGAAAGCAGGCGAGAAAAAAATAAATATAATCCATGGCGGGCTATCAATCTAGTGAGATTCAAAATTTGATCCAAGCCAGGTCTGTGGGTAGAAATTCCTCAGATTTTTTAGAACATTTGTTGATCGATAGCCGAAAGTTGGTTTTCCCAGCTTCAACCTTATTTTTTGCCATAAAAACCCAGAAACGTGATGGTCACCAATACATTGAAGAACTTTATCGCCG
>CANLED010000018.1 GCA_947489175.1 Chitinophagaceae bacterium
CAGGTTTTTCTTCAATAGAAATGGCTTTTTTATTTTCGTCAAATTCAACTACACCATATCTTTCAGGGTCACTTACCTGATAAGCGTAAACAATTCCTCCATCTGGGTTAGAATTGTTTTGTAGCGTTTTGCCCAAACCTGCACCATAGAATATATTGTCTCCCAAGACCAGCGCACAACTATCATCGCCAATAAAATCTTCACCTAAAACAAATGCCTGAGCAAGTCCATTGGGCACTTCCTGCACTTTGTAAGAAAAATTTAATCCAAGGTGATGTCCATCTCCAAATAATTTTTCAAACTGTGGAAGATCGTGTGGCGTTGAAATAATCAAAATATCTTTGATACCAGCCAGCATCAGTGTTGACAATGGATAATAAATCATTGGTTTGTCGTAAACCGGCATGATTTGTTTGCTTATTGCATAGGTAATGGGATATAGCCTTGTCCCTGATCCTCCTGCCAAAATGATGCCTTTCATGTGGGTGTATTTTAATGAATACAAAGATGCATTATTTTTTTAGTGGAACAACTTGTGGATAAACTATTTTAAAAAAAGAGCATATATTTTTTCTATAAATTCATTGATTGTTAACTAGTTGCACTTCGGTAACATTTGCTTAACATTGGGGTTACAATTTCTTAATTTTTGATTAACGGCTTGGTAACAGTGGAGTAGGTTCTTTGCAACACAAACATAGTTATGGCTGTTAAGAACATATTTCGAACAATTGCATTCCTCTTATCACTTACATTTTTTTCATTTACATCTGATGCACAAACCCTAAAGTTTTCAGGTAGGGTTATCAGTCAGAAAAATGATCCGGTAGCAGGTGCTTCAATTATTGTAGAAGAGTTGAAGAAAACAACCATAGCAGACGTTGAAGGTAATTTTACCCTTCTTCTAGAAGTTGGAAAAAAATATACACTTACCGTTTCAAGCGTAGGATTTGGGACCAAGGTGCTATCTGATATTGATGTTGCAAAAAATGCCGACAATAATATTACTGTGGTTCTTATTCCTCAAGCTAAGAACAGTGAGGCTATTGTAATTAGGTCTAGCCGCCGTCAGGAAAGTACAGCTGCATTGTTAACTTTTCAAAGAAACAACACGGCTTTGTCTAGTGGACTTGCCGCAGACTTCATCAGAAGAACTCCTGATAAGAATACAGGTGAAATTTTGAAGAGGGTGAGTGGTGCTTCTATCCAAGACAATAGGTTTGTTATTGTTAGGGGACTTTCTGATAGATATAATGCTGCAATGCTTAACAGCGCACAACTTCCTAGCAGTGAGCCAGATAAGAAAGCTTTTTCTTTCGACGTTTTTCCTGCTGCACTGATTGACAATGTAATAATTAATAAAACCGCAACACCAGATTTACCAGGTGAGTTCGCTGGTGGTTTGGTTCAGGTTAATACAAAAGACATTCCAACTAAAGATATACTTACAATAGGATTTGGTATAGGATACAATACACAATCGACTTTAGGTGATTTTACGAGCAACAAGAGAAATAAGTACGATTGGTTGGGTTTTGATGATGGCACGCGCAGTTTGCCAGACAGTTTTCCTGCAACTGCACAACTTTACAGAATACTAGGTAAAGATGCAGCTGGCTTGAACAAACAAATCGATTTGACAAAATCTTTTAGGTCTGACGTATATGATCCAGTTGCTCAGAAAGCTGCTCCGATACAGTCATACAACCTTACTTATGCAAAAAATTATAAGTTTAAAAATGGTGCAAATTTCGGAACATTGGTAGCCTTGAACTATAGAAAGTCTATGCTTGTTTTCGATGTATCAAGAACTTTTTACGAGGCCAACGGCGACAAGGTATTTGAACTTACCGATATTCAAAATAAATATCAAACAAACCTTGGCGGTATAGTGAATTTGACTTGGGTTAAAGGATTGCATAAAGTTTCCTTTAAAAACTTGTTTAATCAGCTATTTGAAGATAATTACTATACGAGAAAGGGTTATAATACAAGTCGTCTAAATGACCTTTCTTTTAGTTCTTCATACTTAAACCAAAGGTCACTTTACAGCACTCAAATTGAAGGAGAACATCAGTTGTCTAAAAGTGGTATTAAATTTAAATGGAATGCCAACGGTGGTTACAATTGGAAAATTCAGCCAGATTTAAGAAGTGCTTTGTATGCAAGAACAATAAACACTACAGGAACTTTTGAGATCGATCCGGATGATACGAGAAGGTTCTTTAGTGATTTAAAGGATTACAGTGCTGGTGCTGGTGGTCAACTTTCTATTCCATTGAACTTTGGTGGAAAAGACAAACAACTATTCAAATTGGGTGGTTCTACCTTGGCAAGGATGAGGGAATTCAATAGCCGCATCTTCAGATACAACATAACCAATTCAAATTCATTTGTTGCTTCGAACGCAACGAAGCCTGTTGAGACTGCTTTCGATACGGATAACATGGGGCAATCTGGCTATATCCTAGAGGAATTCACAAATAACCAAGATAAGTATTTTGGATTGTCTGTTTTGAATGCTGGCTACGCAATGTTTGATAACAGACTAGGAAATTTCAGGTTAATTTGGGGAATGAGGGCGGAAAATTTTCAACAAATGTTAACCTCAAAAGATCAAACAGGATTAAGAAAGGTTAGTTTGACTGAAAAATTAGATTTTCTACCATCAGTGAACTTAGTGTACAATTTGGGAACTACTCAAAATATTAGATTAGCTGGAAGTAAGACTGTAGCTCGACCTGAGTTCAGAGAAATTGCAGAATTTGCTTTCTTTGACTACGAAATGAATTACGGGGTAAAAGGTGATACAGCTTTAAGAAGGACTTCTATCATTAATTTGGATGCTCGTTACGAGTTTTATCCCAAAGCAGGTGAGTCACTTACATTTGGAGCTTTTTACAAATCTTTCACTGACCCAATTGAATTCAGGTTAGATGCAGGTAGTAATGCAGACAGTAGGAGATACTTCTATCAGAATGCCCTTTCTGCAAATACATTGGGATTTGAGGTTGAGGTTAGGAAGAGCTTAGAATTCATTAGTCCATCATTGAAGAACTTTAGTTTGTTTGGAAACTATACTTATTTGAGTTCTGAAGTTTCATTTAACGATGTTTCTGCAAATAATAAAGAAGTAAAAGCAAAACGTCCTTTGCAAGGTCAGTCACCTTATTTAATCAATGCAGGAATGCAATATACAAGTCCTGATTTCAATGTTTCAATCCTTTACAACAAAGTGGGAGAAAGACTATCATTGGTAGGAAATGATGAGTTTCCAAGTATTTATGAGAGACCAAGAAACCAGTTAGATCTTCAGATTTCAAAAAGAGTAATAGATAGCAAGGGTGAGATTAAGCTGAATTTCGCTGATATCTTGAACAATGCATTCTATTTCTATGAAAATCTAGATACCAAAACAGCATTTAAAGAAGGAACAGACAGAATGTTCAATTCTTACAAACCAGGGTCAACAATCACCCTAGGATTTACATACGACTTTAATTTAAGTAAAAAATAGCCCAACGTAAAAAAAAATAGATAAAACCTCAATTATGAAAAGAATCTTTCTGGGAGTATTAACCATTGTATTGTTTACAGTTAGCTCCTGCATTAAAGTAAATTTTGATGAAACCATCAACAACACTACCTCTGGTAGCACCGGATCTACTGATCCTCAAGATCCTGCTACAAATGGTGGTATCATCCAAGGAATTGTAAACAAAAGTTATTATTTGCCTAAAGGAAAGTATACATTGAAAGGATATGTATACATTACTGATGGTAATACTTTAACAATTGCTCCAGGTAGCGTTATTGTTAGTGATATCACAGAGAAAGGAGCCCTTATCATCGAAAGAGGTGCTAAGCTAATAGCTGATGGAAGAGCAGCTGATCCTATTGTATTTACTTCAGGTAAAGCAATTGGACAAAGAACACCTGGAGATTGGGGTGGAATTATTTTGTTGGGTAAAGCAACTACAAATCGTCCTCAAGATCCAGCACCAATTATTGAAGGTGGTGTAGGTCGTAAATATGGTGGTACTGAACCTAACGACGAAAGTGGCATTTTACGTTTTGTTCGTATCGAATTTGCTGGTATCGCTGCTGAGCCCGGATCAGAAATTAATGGTCTTACAATGGGTGGTGTAGGTTCCGGTACAATCATTGAAAATGTTCAGGTTTCTTTTGGAAACGATGACGCATACGAATTCTTTGGCGGAACAGTTAACTGTAAGAATTTGATCGCATTTGCTACAGCTGATGATGATTATGATTTTGACTTCGGTTATTCTGGAAAAATTCAATATGCAATCGCTTGTCGCAAGCCTGATTTCGTTGATGGTGGAGATGCTGGAAATGGTATTGAGTGTGATAATGATGGTTCTGGTTCAACTGCTGCTCCTGTTACTAGGCCTCAGTTGAGTAACTTTACTTTTGTTGGACCAAACAATGCAACTGGTACTGCTGCTAACCATAACTTTGGTAACAGGTGGAGACGTTCAACTCAGTTTGTATTGCGTAACTCAATAATGATTGGATGGCAGAAAGCTGGTTTATCTTTAGAGTCAGATAACACCATCAAATCTTATTATACAGATGGAACTTCTGAATTCAGAAACAACCTTGTTCACGCAGTAGTTTCTCCTTACAAATCTGGTAACGTAGTATTAGCTACAGATGCTTTGTTGAAAACAAAGGCTGAAAGTCAAGCTTGTAAAACTTACACATCAGGTGATTCTGCGAGGTTGACTGCTCCTTACTATTCTACTGCACCGAAATTTTTACCAGTTACAGGTTCTCCTGCTTTAACTGGAGCTTCTTTTACCGGTATGAATTCTTATTTTGTTGCAACTACATTTATAGGTGCAATGGGAACTACAGATTGGACTGCAAATTGGACAAACTGGGATCCTCAGAATAAAGCATATTAATCTATTTTTATATCTTTTTAAATGCCGTTCCTATTAATTAGGAACGGCATTTATCGTAAATTTATTCCATGAAAAAGTTGTTTTTTATTTCTTCCTGTTTCTTTTTATTTGCATGTAGTCAGCAAAAAACTTCTTTATCCAGCGATATTAAACACGTTGCCGTGAATTATGATTCTACCAATGATAAAGTTGATATTTACGGCGGGAAAATGAATGAAATTTTTCAGTCTGATAGTGCTGTTTTCATGTTTTACAATACCCCTGGTAATCCTCGTTTTTTTACCTACACAAAGGTTAATAACATGAAATCGCTCATTAATTTATTCAGAAATATAAATAATACTATTTCAGATAGTATATCTGGTTGTATCACACAAGGAAAAATATATTTCTATAACGGGAAGGAAGCCGTTTATCCCGTATATTTCAATAATATTGACAGCTGTGCAACATTTTCTTATATAAAAACCGGAGAGAAATATTACACAAAAATGGATGTTGAATCCAGATTATTACTAGATAGTTTGAAGAAAATTGCGAAGTAACCTATTGGTTTATTTTAAAGTTGGTTCATAAAAATAAACTATATCATATGAAGTCTTGGTTAAATTAGCTATCGTTTGTCCCATTCTTAATTCTTTTTTTTGAGGTGTGGGTTCACAGATTGTAAAATACTCGCCTCTATATTTTACTGCGTTTTTATGAACTTGATTAAGCTTTACAGCAACGGTTACGTGATCAGGAAGTGTTATAACTATCATGGGCAAATTATAAATTTCTTTTACAAGCAGATAGAAGAGTGCTGACCTATCCTCACAATCGCTTTTCTCATTTATTAAGGTTTCTTCAGGAGACAATCTTTTCTCTCTCCCAAATATTTCTGTATCCCTTTCATATAAAAAGGCATGTCTTGTGAAGTACATTAAATACTCAACTCCTTTATTTACGCTTAGTTTCCTTGTTTTTTCTTTAAGAGCTGGTATAAGTGATTCATAAGTTTCCTTACTCAATGGAATATTAAATTGATTCTCGTAATCCATAACAGGGTAATTGTTGAAATATGGCACAAGAGTTGGATTCACCTTAATGTTTAATTTGTCTTCATGTTGCTTATATTGAAATACAATTTCTTTGGTTAAATAATTGCTTTTATCAAACCGAGGCAATTCACTTATTTTGAAGCTAAATTCATTTGTAGTTTTCTTAATATCATCAATATTTATAAATTTCTCCGACTCAAAGTCTAATTTATATTTATAGTCGTGATAATTTAAACAAACGTATAGTTGATTGTTTAAATCCTTTATTGGTTGGTTATAAATAATATCTGCACTTCTTACATACAGCAATATTTTTTCTTTGGATATACAGAGAAGTGGATCATAACCGGATTCTTTTAAAAAATACCATTTGCATATTGTGTAGGCAATATAATCTTCAGATTTTTTTATCAAAGCTTGAGATGTTTTCCTGATGAGTTGATAAAATATCCAGTCATCTAAATTTTCATCTTTTCTTATTTGAACCAACGAGCTATTGATGGCTGCAAGATTATTTGTTTCTATTAATTTAATGAATTCACTTATGTTTTCTTTACTTAGAGAACCTTTATATCTTTCTAAGATATTTTTTGTTTCAAAATTGTATTGTTTCCCTATGAATTCAACATGAATGGAATCATTAAGATGCTTAGTTTCTAAAGCAAAGACTGATATGCTGCATGAAAAAAATAGATATATTATTAATGTTTTAACCAATTTGAAAGATTTTTCTTTCGAAAAGGTAACAATAAAATAACATTAAAAATTATAAAATTTGCAAAAAGTTGATTATTAATAGTTTAGCATCATCTGTATTGGCTTTTTAGTGTAAAGCCAAAGGTTGATCCAACCAAGGGTTTGCTTCTAACGTGAATAATTTGTCCGTGTGCTTCAATGATGTGTTTGCAAATGGAAAGACCTAGCCCCGAACCTCCAATATTCCTACTTCTTCCATAGTCCGTTCTATAGAATCTTTCGAATATTCTCGGTAAATGTTCTTCTGCAATTCCGCTGCCGTTGTCACTAATTTCTATCAAATACTTACCGTCTTCTGTTTTATACACACTGGCTTCGATTTTTCCTTCCACATTCCCATACTTAATGGCATTGTCTACAAAGTTGATAAGTACTTGCCTTATTTTTTCTTTATCAGCATCCACCGAAACGGGTTGTTCACAGGCTCTTTTTATAGAGCACTTAATTTTTTTAGCATCAATTTTGTAGGATAGGGATTCAAATACTTCATGTATCAAATCTTGTATGATAAAATTTTGGTAGTGTAGTTCTAATTTCCCACTTTCAAGCTTTGTTATTTCATCTAAATCATTGATAAGGTGTATCAAACGTTCTGTATTTTTAAAGGCATTCCCTAAAAATTTTTTATTTACAGAAGGGTTGTCTATTGCTCCAGCAATCAATGTTTCTAGATAACCCTGAATTGCAAAAGCCGGTGTTTTGAATTCGTGTGAGAGGTTTTGTAGGAATTCTTTCCTGAATATTTCATTTTTCTCCAAAACCTCCATGTCTACTTTTCGCTGCTCTGCCCATTTCAAAACTTCTTCGCTTACTTCTTCTAAGCTTTGTTGAGGTAGTATATTTTTCTTGAAGAATTCTTCTCTTTTGGAAGCCTTGGTTTGGTGAATGAATTTGTAAATCAGCTTGATTTTTCTTTTTATGTAAACCTCTATGAGGTATTTTGTAAGAAAAAAACTAGTTGTAAAAAAAACAATTATTGATGCAAATGCTGAAATTAATGAGGACCCTTGAATTAATGCCAACAATCCACATGCCGTTGCTGTTGTTGTTGCATTTAAAAAGGAAATTTGTACAGGATTTAAATTCTTTTTATCGAACATATCACAATGTACGAAATGGTTTTATTCGGTTGAATAAAAGAGCCATTAAAGTTCAAATTTATAGCCAACTCCTTTTACGGTTGTGATGCAATCAATCCCTATTTTCTGTCTGATTTTTCTAACATGAACATCTATTGTTCGATCCCCTACAATTACTTCACTCCCCCATATTTGATTCAATATCTCATTTCTCAAAAATACCCTTCCAGGTTTTGAAGCAAGAAAATACAAAAGTTCAAATTCTTTTTTAGCTAAACTTATTGGAGTCTCTTTATAGTAAACAATGTATTGTTCTGGATCAATTTTGATATCACCTTCCTCGATGGTTTTAGATTGTTCAGGTTTGATTACACGTCTGAACATGGAATTAACTTTTGAAACCATTATTTTAGGAGAAACGGGCTTGCTGATATAATCGTCAGCACCAAACTCTAATCCTTTTACATGCGACAACTCATCATTTAGTGCTGTTAAAAATATGATGAGCGTATCATTATATTCAGGTTGTGACCTTAAAATTTTGCAGACTTCAATGCCATTTTTCTTTGGCATCATGATGTCTAAGATGATTAAGTCTGGCTTGAATTCCTTAGCTTTTATCAACGCTTGATCACCATCCTTAGCCGTTTGCACCTCATATCCGTGAAGTTGTAAATTATATGTAATGATTTCCAATATATCTGGCTCATCATCAACAATCAGAATTTTTTGGGTTTCAGCTGCCATGGAAACAATTTATTTGCACAAAATTAACTTACACTAAACGATTAATGTCTTATATTCCATTATTTAATTGTTAACTAAACGAAACTACACAAAACCCTTTTTGGCCAAAACGTTGCATAAAACTTTTTAAGCTTAATTTTGCATTACATATATGATCCGAAATTGTGCTTTTTTCTTCACTTTTTTCATTTTCTCTTTGTCCACAGCCCTCGTTGCTCAGGATACAGGTAAGTTATCTATTGACATTAAAAGAGTAAAGCTTCATGAGGATATCAATCATCAACAAGACGTTTTATGTGGCAGAGCCCCGTTGAGGGACAAACTGTTAAAATCTAAGTTTGATACTGATTTGGCATTTCTATTGACGGATTTATTCATTCGACAAACAGATGATTTACAGGATTTCATTGAAACTGATAAAACTACAGATCATCGGATCAAAGTAAAATACCTGACAGGATTGTTGTTAATGCTAGAAAAGTATGATACAGGAATAAAAGCTGGTAATGTTGAGCCCGGACAAGGAATAATTTTATTTGATGTTTACAAGGAATTGTTGTTGGCAGACAGAAACGGAGTCAGTCTTCTAGACATTGCTACACGACAATCATTCGCAGTAAACCAGGTATTTTTTGGCGTCAATTCAATTTTTTATGACAATTCATCATTAAAGGCTATCAGATTATATATGTACAAACAATTTGTTGCAGCAAACCCAACAAAAGTCTTGCTGTCAATTGAACCATACCTAGAGGAGCCATTTTCTGATACCCTTATTGTTGCATCGGCAAAAGCCTATCCTATGCAGTTCTATGATTATGCTGCTGCAACTACAACGAAATTGGGAAAAAAAATTAGACAGATTAAGGAGCCTATGGTAGAGCTCTTGGTCAAGTTAGCAGATGATAAATCTGGGAGGTTAATTTTTCCTTTCATGTCATCAATTTTTAAAGGGCGCCTTAGTTACGATAGTGTAAGTGAAGCTTCAAAGAATGATTTTGCTTATTATAGGTTGTTAGTAAAAACGCAAATTGATTTTGTAAAAGATCTTCGTGCAAGGGATACTCCAATATTGTATCAAGAAATAAGCAAGATGATCGCAAAAAAGGCTGAAGAAATATTTATCAATGAAGTCAATGCGCTTCATGATGAAAATGAGGAAGTTAGGTTTAAGATTTTACGTCAACTCAATTTCCAAGAACTTTATTATATCATTGTAACAGGAGAAGATGTTCTTTATACCTCAAGCTACACTGGGATTTACAGTAGATTGATGAGTGCTGTACCTCACAATGCCGGTGATTCAATGTTGATGCAGGTTCGTTTTGATAAGTTTAGGAAATTCATCAAGATGGCTGCAGGATATAACCGCTTAGATCCCTTTTTAGCATCAATGCCAGATAGTTCTGCTGCCTTGTTGATGTTGGCCTTTGTACGTGGGTTAGAGAAAAGTACTGGATTGGAGGATGCTGTTGATGTGGCAGATTCATACAGCAGCATTAAGGATGAAAATATGAAGGAAATGTTGTGGGATGAAATCGGTTCCAATTTTCTCCTGCAAAAAGCTGTTGGCAATAAACATGGTGAAGTTATCTATGATATCCTTTCATTTTTGTTTTCTTCAGCAGACGATAGCAGTGCAATGTTAACATCTCGGTTTCATATACCACCCGTTTATAAAATGAGCTTTGAAAACTTGGCAGATCATGCCGGGAGGGTTGTACAGCAGGTGTTTTTCTATGGAGATAAAGATGGGAGAGAATCTTTCGTCAACTTTATGTCTATATATAATAATAAAACAGAGTGGAAGGTGACAAAGAAAGTAAATTGGGTAGAAATAAAATCTCTAATTGGAAAACCAGTTTGGATTTTTGCCAATTTGCCTTTTGAAAATGAAAATGGTGACGACCCAGATGCAAAAGCACAGGGCCTTCTGTCAGAATACCTGAGTGCTGATTCTCTTTATCCTACCGTTGTTATACATCGTGGGCATAGTTACCATTTGAAATATACAATAAATCAATTGCCTGCCAGTGCTAAAATCGTTGTACTAGGTTCTTGTGGAGGTTATCAAAACCTCAATGCCGTATTGGATATTTGTCCAGAAGCTCATATTATTTCTTCTAAGGAGGTTGGAACGAAAATCGTGAATGATCCAATCTTAAAATTGATGAATGAGTCTCTCAGAATGGGTTATGGTGTAGATTGGATTGCTATTTGGAATAAATTGGAAAAACAATTTGCATCAGGTGTAGCAAAAGAACGTTTTGGTAATTATATCCCACCTCACAAAAACTTAGGAGCTCTATTTATCAAAGCGTATTCCAACAGCATGCAGTGATGTTGAGTGAAAGACAAAAAATGAAAAAACAACAAGAAGAAAAGAAAAAAAAGATTTTCGATTTCAGGCTATTGTTGCGGATATATAAGTTCGCAAAGCCGTATGCCGGGAAATTTTATTTATCAGTTGCTCTTGCCATTGTATTGGCAGTCTTATCTCCAGTTCGCCCAATGCTCATCAATAAAACGCTTCAAGCAGTGAACACCTCTAATTCTGGTGCCAATGAAGTGATGTTGAATTTCTTAATATCAATTACGATCATACAATTTGTGGTTTTGGTGATAGAGTCTGCACTTCGTTTTTTGTTTTCGTATACCACTTCTTGGTTAGGACACCGGGTGGTGAAAGACATGCGGTTAAAGGTTTATGAAAAAATTCTATCTCTTAATTTAAAGCAATTTGACAAGACCCCAATTGGTACATTAACGACTAGAACAATCAACGATATTGAGGCAATCAATGATATTTTTTCCGAAGGCCTAGTTCCCATCTTAGCCGATATGTTGTCGATTTTAGCCATTTTGGCGGCCATGTTTTATACGAATTGGCAATTGACATTGATTTGTATCATTCCCTTTCCCTTTTTGATGGTAGCTACTTATTTTTTTAAGGAAAATGTTAATCGTTCGTTCATCAGTGTCCGAAACGCCATAGCTGCTTTAAATGCTTTTGTTCAAGAACATATTTCAGGCATGCAGGTTATTCAAGCATTTACAGCAGAAAAAAGGGAGCAGGGTAGATTTAAAGAAATAAATCGACACCATCGAGATGCAAATATTCAAGCAATTTTTGCCTACTCAGTTTTTTTTCCAGTTGTTGAGGTGATATTGGCATTTTCTATGGGATTGCTTGTTTGGTTTGCTGCTAGAAATGCGTATGATTTAAAACCTGAGGAAGCCCTTCAGGTTACAGGAAACATCGTTTCGTTTATATTACTGTTGAACCTGTTGTTTCGTCCACTTCGTGTTGTCGCAGATAAATTCAATGTGTTGCAAATGGGTATGGTGGCTGGGGAGCGGGTATTGATTGTGTTAGACAATGAAGATCATTTAGAAGATGCCACTGATGCTAGGGCAAACAAAATTCTCGGAGATATCGAGTTCAGTGATGTAAGCTTTTCTTATAATGAAGGCAATCCTGTCTTAAGCAATGTGTCTTTTCAAGTTTCTAAAGGTCAAACCTTGGCTATTGTTGGCAAAACTGGTAGCGGAAAATCAACCATCATCAATTTGATCAACCGTTTATATCAACACAATTCAGGTGAGATTTTGATTGATGGCAGGGCTATCGAAAATTATTCATTAGAAACACTAAGGCGACAAATAGGCGTTGTTTTGCAGGATGTTTATTTGTTTTCTGGTTCGGTATTTGAGAACGTAACGTTGAGGGACCCCTCTATAAGCAGGGAAGAAGTAGTTTCAGCCGCTAAAATGATTGGAATTCATGAATTTATTATGCAGCTTCCTGGCGGGTACGATTACGATGTAATGGAACGGGGAGGAACACTTTCAATGGGACAAAGACAGTTGTTGTCGTTTATGAGGGCTTTGTTGTTTAAGCCGGCTATTTTGATTTTGGACGAAGCAACATCTTCCGTGGATTCACATACAGAGAAATTGATACAACATGCCATCGATGTATTAACTGCTGGCAGAACCTCTATCATTATTGCGCATAGGCTTTCGACAATTAGGAAAGCGAGCAAAATTTTAGTGTTAGAAAAAGGCAGAATTATTGAATCTGGAACACATGATAGCCTTATCGGTTTGGGTGGAACCTATGCTGGTTTACAAATTTTGCAAGATCAGCAACCTTTAAGGTGAGTTTTTTAAAAGGATTACAAGGTTTTTACTCAAGGCATCCCTATCTTTGCGAAAAATTTGGAGAAAAGTATGCGAATCAATGGGCTTAAATCTTTACTGGTAGCAGGTTTCGGTATTTTTTTACTTGTTTTTTCAAGTGCCGTGATGGCAAATGAAGAGGCAGGAGAGAAAAAGTTGGATCCTGCCAAGATCATCATGGAGCATATTCAGGATTCCCATGAGTTTCATTTTTTTGATATTAAGGTGAATGATACGACAGAGATGGCCGTATCCATTCCTCTTCCAATCATTTTATACTCACAAAAAAATGGCTTTGATGTTTTTTTGTCTTCTGAATTTGAGCATGGTCACAGACCTTATCATGGATATAACATGGAAGATGATAAAATTCATGCAATAGAGGCCGGAGTTCAGGTTTTTGATCTATCAGTGACCAAAAATGTGGTTCAAATGATGTTGTCTCTGTTGATTTTGTGTGTTTTGATGATTTCAATCGCAAACAAATACAAAAAGGGGCTTGGCGTTACATCTGCTCCAAAGGGTTGGCAGAATGCAATTGAGCCTGTTATAACTTTTGTTAGGGATGAAGTGGCCAAGCCAAATTTGGCGGGTAAGTACCAAAAGTATCTTCCATACTTGTTAACAGTGTTCTTCTTTATTTTGATTAATAACTTGTTTGGATTGTTACCAGGGTCAGCCAACGTAACTGGAAATATAGCTTTTACGGTAGTATTGGGGGTGATTTCATTGTTTGTGATTTTATTTAGCACGAATAAGCATTACTGGGGACATATATTTTGGTATCCTGGAGTGCCGGTGGTGGTTAGGTTGTTGATTATGCTCCCTGTGGAATTATTGGGCGTATTTACAAAGCCATTTGCCTTGATTGTGCGTCTGTTCGCCAATATGGTTGCAGGACACATCATCATTTTGAGTTTCATAACATTGATATTTATTTTTGGATCGATGAGTACTGTAGCAGGATTGGGATTTTCTCCTTTATCTGTTGCATTTGCAGTATTTATATACCTGATTGAAATAATGGTAGCTTTTATTCAAGCCTTTATCTTTACAAACCTAACCGCTGTTTTCATCGGGCAGGCATTTGAAGGTGGGCATGATGAAGGACATCACTAAACTTTTTATTTTTCATTTAAAACCAAGTATTATGAGTCTCATGACTATTATGCTAGAAGCTGCGGCGAACAACAGCCTTTCACACCTTGGTGGTGCTATTGGTGCTGGTCTTGCTGCAATTGGTGCCGGTATCGGTATCGGACAAATCGGTAAAGGTGCAGTTGAATCAATTGCCCGTCAGCCAGAAGCTGCAAACGACATTCGTGCGAACATGATCTTGACTGCTGCTTTCGTTGAGGGTGTTGCCCTTTTCGCAGTAATCGCTGGTCTTTTGGCTGTATTGAAATAATCAATCCAGTGCACGCAGTATGGTGTAGCAATGCATCTTGCTGAAAACTTAAACTGCATCCAAAGCAAAGGGTGGAGGATGCAGTTATTTGAAATTAATTGAATCAAAATACGGATTATGGATTTGTTAACCCCCGGAATAGGATTGTTGGTATGGACGCTCATAGCGTTTCTCCTCGTGTTTTTCATTTTGAAGAAGTTTGCTTGGAAAATAATCATACAATCATTGAATGACCGTGAAAAAGGAATAGCTGATTCTTTGGAAACTGCTCACAAGGTTAAAGCTGAAATGGCGCAGATGAAGAGTGAAAACGAAGCACTTATGGTTCAGGCAAGAGAGGAAAGGACCAAAATGTTGAAAGAAGCCAAGGATTTAAAAGAGAAGTTGATCAGCGATGCGAAAGAGCAAGCAAAATCTGAAGCAGTAAAAGTAATTGCTGATGCAGTTGCTTCAATTGAAACACAGAAAATGGCTGCCCTAACTGATGTTAAAAATCAAATTGGAAACATGGTGATTGAGATATCAGAAAAAGTCATACGCAAGCAACTTGAAAACAAAGCAGACCAAGAAAAATATATTCAGCAGATGGCTGGTGAACTTCATCAGTTTGGAAAATAAAAAATATGCGTCAAACCAAAGTTGCCCATAGATATGCAAAAGCTCTATTTGACTTAGCCCTAGAAACGGGTAAAGTTGAAGAGGTTAAGAATGATTTGGATACGATTAATGGGGTTAAGCATCCAGAACTTCAAATATTGCTTGTTTCTCCTGTGATTACAGG
>CANLED010000019.1 GCA_947489175.1 Chitinophagaceae bacterium
TCAAGGCTACTGCAGGAGAAGAACTCTCCAGTTCATAAAATTTACCCATCTGCTTTCCGTCAATTGGACCATCATTATAGGCATTTACAGCATCTCCAGAAAAAGGATTTTTTTGTTGCTCCCAAAGTGAATTCACATAATCATTTACACCTTCGGTTAAACTGAAGGTGGCAATGGTGAGCACCCCATTTTTTTGATCATAACTCAGCACCAATGGCAATGCACGTTTAGGAGAAATACCAATCTTACTTCGGTGATTAGCATCAGCCTTGAACAATATCAAATCATCCGTAACTTTTAATCTATCCGCCGGCACTTTTCCAAAATAATCGTCAGTAACAACTTTACCCAATAAACTAGAATCCCCTTTTTTAAATGGAATGGCTATGGTTGTATTTTCATCTGCATTGAGCATGCTCAACACCCAAATTGACAACAATCCAGTGTTTTTATTCCAAGAATTTTGCCCAGTATTTGTAACAATGTTTTCAGACTGAAAACCTACCTTTTTTATGCCATTTGGAATTGAACCAAGCAAAGCCTCTATTGAGGAATCATTCAATAAGCTGATATTTCTGTTTACCTTGAGGTCGAACTTGGTGCCTGTGTAGTTCTCCAAATGCATCTCTTTTTCAAATGTTGCTTCTGTCGAACTTGAAGATTTCAATATAAATGATTCTGTATCCAATTCCTTGGGGACATACCAATTTTCGAACTTAAAATCAACACCTTTTTTAAAGTAAATTGAAAATTGACCACCCTCTGGACCTAACCAAAATCTTTCCTCACCACCAAATGCGCTGAAGTGCTCAGAAAATTTTCCAGATGCGATTAAATCATGGTTTATCCACCCGAAACTTGATCCTGCATTGCCCTCTGCTGTGCTGGTCATGATACGACCTTGGTATGCAGGCAAAATAATAATTTGTGCACCAGCGGTATCATTACCCAATACAACAAGATCCTTGTGGTATTTTTTCAAAAAATCAAGGTCAAAGCCAAATGTTCCTTTTGAAAGTTGCACATCATTTTTATTTTCTTCTTTAATAACATTGTTACAGGAAATAAACAAAATCAATAAAAAGATTGAAAACCAATGTTTTATTTTTACTTGTTGATTCTTCATTTTTCACTTTTTTTTATGTTCCAGACTTTTTCCTTCAAGCCATTAATTCTATTAGAAATATCAGTCAATGGAGGAAGATTATTTGTAGGCTTATTCAAATAAAAATAAGCGGTTGATGACACATCATCACTTCTGTAAAAATTTCCCCCAAAAACCTTGTCATCGAACGCGTGGTCGTTCACCCCTGAAATATCATTTCTGTCAAGCAATAAAATCTGTTCAGGGGGATTCCCTTTCAGGTTGAAAATATCACCTGAAGCGCCTTGCTTAAATACCCAAACAGGTTTAAGGTTTACTCCCTTTGAAAGCATTTCCCTTATTTGATTGATGCCGGTATTCCCAATTTGCTGCAGTGTTACTTTGCAGTTTTGATGAAAATAAACCGGATCTGGAATATGATATCGGTAGAAGGCATAAACATCATTTTTTGAATCGGAAACCAATGATCCTTGATACCTATTTTGATATACTCCTTGTCCCCACCCAGTTCCAATATAATCCTCAGTTCCCGTTCCTGCCAAAGTAGGATTCGCTTTATCACCATCAAGATACATCTTCACTTCCCCTTCTCCGAACCAGGTATTTCGATAGGCTGAATCTCCTATTACACCCACATTCATCCCAATAAATCTTCCATTACCATTTACATTAGGCAACACCTCATAATCTTCACCAACAGTGGTTTTTTGAAGCCTGTTCCAATATGCATGGAAATACATGGCATCGCTGGGTAGCATATCCATTGTGGTATAATTGATGTCGTACCATACCAGTGCATGGGCTGACGATTCATTCGTGATCACAATTTTCGCTCCAGTTCTGTATGGCATCGGAATCGTAAAATTGAAAGAACGCGCTTCTGGATTGGAAAACAATTCATTTTCAAAGGGGACAGAAAGTCCCAAACCCAATCCAAAAAAATCTCCAATCGGCGCAGAAACCGCCGGCTTGTCTTTTCTATCCCAATACATGTCAATCCGCACCAACCTTCGCTGTTCCTCACTTCTCGGTATGGTTCCACTCATCCACATCCGATTGATGATTCCTGCTCCCTTCACATCCATCAGAACCAATTGTTCTCCGGCTTTTACGGTAAAAAAAGCACTTCCTTTTGCTCCTTTATTGGTAAGGCCTCCAGCGCCTTTTTTACCAGTTGGGTTTTCTGGACTTATCCATCTTGTCTTTGTGGATAGCGGAGCTGACTTATACAATTCCTGAGCAGACAACAACGTGTTGAAGCTCAACAGCAATGAGAAGAGTAAAATGGACTTTTTTATCACGGCAAATAAATTATGCATGTTTCATATTAGCAACAACCCTCTGGTCCACATCCCACATTTGTTTTTTGTATGGGTGACCCTTGGAGCAACTCCTCTTCGGTAGCATCACGGATATCAATTATCTTAACCGTAAAAAAAAGTGTTTTTCCAGCCAAAGGATGATTTGCATCCACAATAACCTGATCATCGGTTTTTTGAATGACAATAGCATCAGTACCATCAAACAGTTGGATGTATTCTCCTTCCATGATGGATTCCTGATTTTCGAAATCTTCTAGCGGCACTTCAATAATCAAACTTTTTTCTCTTGGCCCATAAGCCTCATCTTCATAAACAACAACTTCAATAACCTGCTCTGCTTTCATACCCTCCAAAGCACGCTCCAATCCGGGAATAATATTTTCAGCTCCATGTAAATATACTCCAGGTATATATTCCTCATTTCCCTGCAGGGTTTTGCCTTCTTCGTCTTTTAAAACATATTGGATCGATACTACTTTGTTGTTTTCAACAATCATTAATTTCAGGTTAAAATGGTTAATATTTGGTTTTCAGGTATAACAACAGCATTGGGAAATGAAATTGTACAATTTTCTCCCTCTTGCTGAAAAGATGCTGGGATTTTCTTTCCATTTAACATCACGGAAAGTCTTGTTGCCTTATGCGAAATATCAACACTGAATGATTTCAATGTTAAATTTCCATACTTTACTTCCAAGCTAGCCTTTAATTGCGCTGCGCTTTTTTCTTGCTTATAGGTTCCCCAACTTGATGCAGCTGTAAAAGGTGACTTAAATTTTTCTGGATTGATCTTTGGCGAGAATCGCATAAATCCTTTCGGACCATGATATTCAAATCCACACGCAGTTATGAATGTGCCGAAACTGGCCATCGCCCTGGCGTAGTGGTCGCTGCATTCAATCTCGTTGAAGGGATTTCTCTTTGCAGCATGATATCTATCATGTATCATTCTCGTTATCACGAGTGATTCCTCAACCATACCTTCTGCCATCATGTGTGCAGCAACTTGGTGCTCAAAACCACTCATGCATTCATGAAAATATCCCAATTGCCAGGTTATATTTTCCCCATAAGGTTTCTCTTCATTCTTCGGATTGGTATTCATGATGAGTCCACCATCTCCCGGCAATGCATACGGCCTTCCACCCAAATGAGTCTTTATGTATGGACCAACATCTGGCGTGAAATTGTATTTCCAAAGTGCCTTCAAAGCTGACACGGTTTTAGCCTTATCAAGCGTTCTTCCGATTCCAACCTGATGTGCCCAACTTTGTCCATACACCTGATCTATATGACAGGTATTGTAAGACCCAAGCTTTTGTCGACCTTTTACATCATCTGGCTTATGGATAAAGTATTCGCCATTGAAGAGTTTCTCTTCCATGTTCTTTCTACCGGCAGAAACATAAGCAGCACATGTTGATGCAAATTCTTCATCCTTCATTTCAATGGCCATCAGCTCCGCAGCTTTAACTGCTGCAATACACAATCCAACCAACCAAGCAATTTCTCCATCCCAAACAGCATCAAGGGTATTTTCAATAGGAGTATCCTCCATACCATCCTTGTTTCGATCCTGATTGATGACCCATTGAGTAGCACGCTTGATCTTCTCCCAATTGTTCTTTAAGAAAGAATTGTCTACACTCATCTGATGCTCTCTGTATATCCGCAAAATTGTACCTGCTTGTCCGTCAATAGCAGGACCTTTCACAACCTCTCCACGGTACCAAATCATGCCATCATCTTGTAAAGACAAGCCTAGGTCAATCCGCTCTCTGGTGTCTTTTTCAAGCGCTGGGAAAATCCTGCCTACTGCCTGCGCATATTGCCAAACATGAGAGCATGTTCCTTCGCAACAACCAACACCTTCCCAAGCATAAAAACGACCAGATTCAAAACGATGTGCCGTTGTTGTTGCCAACGTTGAAATATTCATGAAAGTACGTTCCATCAACCACCATGGCAATGTTGAATCATACCATGTTTCTTTCCAACGTTTTGTTTCTGATGATAATTTATTGAAATGCTGATGAACGTATTTCAACACATCAGAAGATGATTTAAACCAATTGTTGTAGTAACGACCTGTGTCTTGAATTTTTTTATTTAGAACAAGGTTTTTAAAATGCCAAGCAATTGCAAAATCAGCTTTTGCGGTTGCATTTGGCTTAATGTTTATTGAAGTTGAAACGGCTGACAACAACTTTTCATTGGCAGTTTTTTCAACATCACTAGTAGATGATTTGACAAATGAATCACTACTGATGGGCAAAGAAAAATTCGTATGTAATAAAAAAAATGAGTTCATTGATGCAATGCCCAATGTTCCATAATCAGCTTTATTTTTCATTGAATCATCGCCTGTATTTTTCATCCCAGATTCAATGCATGAAAAAGAATCAAACTGAATGACTCCATTTTTTCTAAAGTCGGATTCCTTTGCAGAACGAATGCAGGACTTGTTTTCAAGCCATCCGAGAACATCAACAGTTACTGAAGATGTTGATTTGTTTTTTATGCTGAAAGAATAAATTGTTGCTGGAATGGATGAATTTTTTTCATCCAGTGCAATGAAAGGAGAATATATTTCTGCTGTAATTTCAACAGCCATTTTTTTATCTATATAATGCACTCTTGCCATGGGATAGGTGGCTTCAAAAACAATTTCATCCCAATCGGAGGCTTCCATTTTTTTTATGATGGTTTTTCCGGCATGGATTATTTTGAAAGCAAATCCTTGATCAAGAGGTCGAATGTCTTTCGCAGGTTGAACGTAAGCTGAACCATCTTGTGACCTGATTTTTTTGCCAACATGCACATCCGAATGCCAATCGATTGTTTTGGGTTCAATTCCATTTTGGTTCGCATTGAATATATCCCAAAGCCATAGCCTGCCATCCCCACCAAGATACACCGTACCAGTATTGACGCCACCTACCGGCATGCCAATGTATTGCAACTCATTTTTTGATTTTAAGTATTTGGTTACAAAGCCTCGTTTTGACAATGACTTCAACCATTCAGGGTCGAGTTTTTTATCTATGGGGATATTATGTCCAAGCTCATTTGGTAAAAACGGACCAGCGATGGCACGGCCATGAGAGGCGTACATGCCTGCTGTAAAGATGGCGGATGATTTTAAAAAATTTCTGCGTAGCATGGTTAGTCTTTGAAAGAATAAGATACGTAAAATATCGAATAGCAATCAAAAAACAACAGTTTGAATGGATTGAAAACCAAGAATTTTTTCTGCTTATTATTAGTAACTCAGCAGTTTTTCGATTGATTCTTCTAACCTGAATTTTGCGAGGTATTGATTTTCGAGCTCTGGTGCAAATGGAATAGGAGTATCCAAACTCGCACAGCGCATTACGGGAGCATCTAGGTACTGAAAACAATGCTCTGATATCCAGGCAGATATTTCAGCTCCAATCCCCCCGGTTAAATTGTCTTCATGAAGAATAAGCACACGGTTTGTTTTCATCACAGTATGCTTAATTGCATCATAGTCAAGCGGCATCAATGTTCTGAGGTCAATAATTTCTATGGAACTTTCTTCGTGTTTTTCTCTGTATTCTGTAGCCCAATGCACGCCTGCACCATACGTAATGATGCTCATATCTTCTCCGTATCTTACTGTTCTTGCCTTCCCAATTTCAACTTCAAATGGTTCCGCTTCAACCAATCCAGATATACTTCTATACAAGGCTTTGTGCTCAAAATACAAAACTGGATTGGGATCATTTATCGCAGCCATCAACAAGCCTTTTGCATCTGATGGGTTTGATGGATACACAATTTTTAACCCAGGCACATGAAAGAACCAAGCCTCATTGCTCTGTGAATGGAAAGGGCCAGCGCCAACACCAGCACCTGTTGGCATTCGAATGACAACATCCGCTTGCTGTCCCCACCGATAATGAATTTTAGCAAGGTTGTTTACAATCTGATTGAACCCGACCGATACAAAATCTGCAAACTGCATTTCGACAACTGACTTAAATCCTTCCAAACTCAAGCCCAGTGCAGCTCCTATCACTGCACTTTCGCAAAGAGGTGTATTCCTAACTCTATGCGTGCCATATTTTTCAGACAAACCTTCTGTCACTTTGAATGCACCGCCATAGCCTGCAATGTCCTGACCCATGATTACTAAATTATCATGTATGTCGAGTGATTGATCCAATGCTTCTGCAATGGCATCAATAAATCGCAAAGGCGTGCTTCGCTCAGTGTTTTGTTTAGTCTGTTGAACTGAATAGGTGTAGGGTGCAAATAAATCACTTAATTCTACATCGATATTCACTTCATTCTTTTCAAATGATAATCCAGCCTTTAATGCAGCCTCGATGGTTAATTTTAATTCTTCATTGATTTTTTTGATCTCATCAACTGATGCAATATTCGCATGCAAAAGCCATTCTTCATAACATGCAACTGGATCCTTCTTACTCCATTCATCAAATAATTCTGTTGGTACATATTTCACACCACTGGCTTCTTCATGTCCACGCATTCTGAATGTCATACATTCTATGAGATAGGGCTTTTGATTTTGGATGCAATAATCACGCACACCTTTAACAGTATCATAAACTTCCAGTATATTATTGCCATCAATTTTAATGCCTTCCATTCCGTAACCCCGGGCTTTATCAACCAATGAGCTGCACCTGTATTGTTCTGAAGTTGGCGTACTCAATCCATACCCATTGTTCTCTATGATGAAAATAACCGGCAAATCCCATACAGCAGCTAAATTCAACGCTTCGTGAAAATCGCCCTCAGAAGTACCTCCATCGCCTGTAAATGCCAAGGCGGCCTTTTTTTCATTTCTCAGTTTGTAAGCGAGTGCCGCTCCATCAGCCAAGGCAAGTTGTGGTCCAAGATGCGAAATCATTCCAGCTATATGGTGTTCTTTCGACCCAAAATGAAAACTCCTTTCACGGCCCTTGCTAAACCCGTCTTTGCTGCCCTGCCATTGAAGGAAAAGTTTTTCGAGCGACATCCCCCGGCAAGTAAAAACGCCTAAGTTGCGGTGCAGTGGCATGATCCATTCTGAAGAATCCATTGCCAAAGTTGCCCCTACGGATATGGCTTCCTGACCGATGCCGCTAAACCACTTCCCAACCTTTCCTTGCCTAAGCAATACAAGCATTTTCTCCTCAATCATCCTTGGGAAAAGTAAACTTCGGTATATATTGATTAGTTGTTCGTTGGAAAGTCCTTTTTTGTCAAACTGCATGGTGATTTAAAGGTCGGTTAGTTTGGCGAAAAAATATATGAGGAATCAAATTGAATCCTAGAAAAAAGATTTGCTTGATCAATCCCGGTTATCCTTATTGTACTTTTTATCCATGGCTCCCAATAAAGAAACCGTGATGGATACAATCAAACTGAAAACCAAAGCTGATCCGAATGAATCCACTTGAAATCCATCTACAAATTTATCGCCGATCATCACGATAAATGCATTGATGATGAATAAAAAAAGTCCGAGCGTAAAAATTGTAAACGGTATCGTTAACACAATCAAAACGGGCCTTATAAAGGCATTCAGCAAGGTTAACACAGTTGCCGTAACCAATGCGGTGATGAAATCACTTACATGCACTCCTGGAACCAGGTATGAAGCAATGATAACGGCAAGCCAGGTGAAAAACAGTTTTATCAAGAATTTCATTTTCTATAAAATTTGATAGTATTACCTCACGGAAAAATTCAGTCCTTAAACAACAGTTAATTCATAAAATTCTTCTGGGTTCAAATATTTTTTGGCAAGTTCTTTTAGCTCTTCTGAACTGATGTTTTTGATGGTGTTTACAGAATTGTAAAAGAAAGAATCATCTAATCCGTTTAAAATTAAATTCTTCCAACGCCCAATGATTTGAAATGGTCCATCTAAATCACCAAGCAATGTTCCTATCAAATAATTTTTTACAAGCAGCAGTTCTTCTTGATCAATAGCGCCATTCCTCAGCTTTTCCATTTCATGATAAACTTCAGTTATCGTGGCTTCGCATACATCCCTGCCGGCTTCTGTACTGACCATCCAAGCGCCTGCATGTACATGATTCACCAAGAAGCTATAAATGCCATAGGTATATCCTTTGTCTTCTCGGATGTTATTCATCAACCTTGATCCAAAAAATCCACCAAACAAAGCATTCAACACCTGCACTTTAGGGAAATCTGGATGATGTCTTGTTGGAAATGGGCGTGCTATCCTAATGGCTCCTTGAACACCATTCTCATCGTTGATGACATTCCATTTTTTTTGGACTGCAGGATCTACGAGATGTACTTGCTTTTCTAAAACGGACTGATTTAACGGCAGTGTGCCAAAAAATGTATTCAATAAGGCTTCGTAATTGTTTGGAAGTATCCCTGCTGAAAATATGGTGCAATGTCCATTTCTATAAAATTGGTCGTAATACTGTTTTACATGGTCTTGTTCTATCACATCATAATCTGTCAACTCAGAATACACACCGTAGGGATGTTTGATTCCAAACAACAGTTCATCGATTTTCCGACCGGCTATAAAATCGCATTTTTGCAAATTCACAGCAAGGCGTTGCTTCATGTTTTGCTTGTAAATGATTAATTCACTTTCTGGAAATACGGCTTCAAGGAAAATTTCCTGCACTATCGGCAAGATTTTTTCCAATTGCCTCGTTAAGCAATGAAGGGATACAACAGCGGTTTCATTGTAACAGGTTCTGTTTAAATAGGCGCCATAAAAATCAACAAACTCATTGATTTCATAAGCGCTCTTTTGGGCAGTGCCATTCTTTATCAAAAAATTTGTTGCGGATGAAACGTTCTTCTGTTTTTCATACCAATTACCGGCTTTAAAAACCCATTCAATTTGAACAACTTCTTCGGTTCCCGCTTGAACTGAATAGACTTCAACTCCATTGTCCAACTTAAACTGCGCTGGCTTTTTTAATGATATCGCGTATTCCACCGCATCTTTGATATGCGGTGCCGTTTTTCTATCTAGCATGTTGTAGATTAATTCAATTTAAAATTTAATTCTCCGAAAGATACCAAAGTGTGTTGCTGTTTGTTGGTATCAAAATTTCATTGGCGATGCGGTATAAGTCCTCTACCGTTACATCTTGGTACTTTTTAAACTCGCTGTTCATGAGTTCTCCATCACCTAGTAATTCGTAATAAGCCAAACTACCTGCCCTGTTCATCACGCTCATGTCTTCAAAAGCCATGACACTTTCTGTTTTGTTCTGTACTTTTTGGAGCTCCCTTTCCTCTATCTTTTCTTTTTTGATTTTATCAAGCTCCTTTTCAATGGCATCCTCAGCAGTTTTCATATCAACACCTTTTACCAATTGTCCTTCGATTGTTATCAATCCGGAATCAAAACTTCCAAAATGATAACAACTAACGTTTACAAACAATTGCTGCTCTTTAACCAAGGTTTGATACAACCTAGATGAAGCTCCGCCTCCTAAAATATCTGCCAACAAATCAGTTGCATAATAGTCGTCATCCCGCCTTCCACACATATGCCATGTCTTGTAAATAGCATCCATAGGCACTTTGCGGTGAACCGTAATTCTCCTTTCTTCTAGCTGTGCTGCTTCTTGTGGTAGATTTCTGTTGTATTTTTCGCCTGATGGGATGTCACCAAACCATTTTTCAGCAAGTGCTTTAACGTCTTCTACAACAACATTTCCAGCAACAACAAGAATTGCATTCAAGGGTCTATAATGTTTGAAGAAAAAGTTTTTTACATCTTGTAATTCAGCATTTTCAACATGCGACAACTCCTTACCGATGGTCATCCATTTATACGGATGCTCATTGTATGCCAGCTCTCTCATGATATGCCAAACATCCCCATACGGTTTGTTGATGTAGTGCTCTTTGAATTCTTCACAAACAACTTTTTTCTGAACATCCAAGCTTTTTTTACCAAATGCTAAACTTAACATTCGGTCGCTTTCCAACCATAATGCAGTTTCTATATTTTCTGCTGGGAGCTGACAATAGTAATTTGTTAGGTCATTTGTAGTATATGCATTGTTTTCTCCACCGGCATTCTGCAAGGGATCGTCATAGTCTGGGATGTTTACAGATCCACCAAACATCAAATGTTCAAATAAATGGGCAAAGCCCGTCTGCGCGGGGTTTTCATCCCTAGCTCCAACATCATACAAAACATTCACTACCGCCATTGGTGTGCTTCTATCTGGATGCACCAGCAGCTTTAGCCCATTTGATAGCGTAAATCGTTCGAAGTTTACCATGGCTCAAAGGTATGGAAGAAATCAAAGTGAATTGATAATGAAGAATTAAGAATGAAAAACGGCCTTCGACAGGCTCAGGCACCGCTGAAAATTTATCATAATATTCTACCTAATCAATACCTCCATTGGCTAAATTATTTTCTTCCGGCTCTAAAATATGCTGACAGTCTTCATCGTAATTACCTCAGGTACGCCATCCCTCAAAATCAAAAATCGAATTTTTTGCAGCGATGATTGTATCACGTTTTTATAAGCCTGAATATTATTCGAAAAATCATTGTTCACCGATAGGATTACATCGCCTTTTTTAAACCCTGCCTTGTCGGCGGGTGAATTGGGTACCACGTCATCTACCTCGATTTTTTCATCTATGTAATAAATTGATAATCCCGAATAAGCATAATCGAAAAGATCTCTGAAATGTGCATTTGGTATGATATGAATTTCTCGCTTATGATAATTCAAGGTCACATTAAACCGCCTCAATAAATCATTGCCGATGAGTCCGCCTAAATATGGATAATTGGTAACATTGTTTTCATCCTTGAAAAACAATGTAGGAACATTCCTGAATCTATATGGACCAATCCGCACTTCCTTTATAGTTGTTAGCCGCATGGTCATCTTTCCTCCCATGCCTTCGGCTTGTGTAAAAACAGGTTTTTTCTTTTTTTTTCTTAACACTGCACTGTCAGTAGCGTACTCTTCAGACAACAAAAAATTCAGTCCAGCACCTGTATCAAAATAAAAATTTTGTACAAGTTTTCGATTGTCTTTAATCTGCAAGCTTTGAATAGGCAGCGTAGTAAATATGGGGTTAAGCAAATATCCTCCTTTGGGATAAATGATATCACCGTTGCTAAGCACATTGATTATTTGCTTGTCGTAATTGATCTGAACAATATATCGGCTCAAAAAACTATATCCAATTATTCCATCAATATGCAAACCATAAGAAAAACTCAGGAGCTCGTAATCATTTACATGAAAATCTAAATTCTTTACATCCACTCCGGGTAAATGCAGTGTTGCATCATATAAAAAAGAAACCTTCCTAATCCCTCCAATGCCTTTGATCGTTCTCTCTGAGGGAGTGATCGGAATATTCATGGCTATAACCGTTGTTGAATCTAGCGAAATGCCTCCACTGCCTGTATCCAAAATAAAATTCATACTGTCTGAATACCCATTCACAGTTGCTTTTATGAGGATGACGCCACCTGATAGTACTTTGAAAGGAAAACTGGTGATTTTTTTTGAAGGTCCGTCAATAAATTGCTCCTGACTCCAACTGTTTTTGCTGAAAAGTAAGGAGAAAATGAATAAAAATGATATGATGATTGGCTTCTTCAGTAAAGAGGAGTTTTTTGTTTGAGGTTTAAAGTTGAATGTTGAAAATTCCACTGATTCAGCATGAATTTACTCCATTATCATCAAGTATCATTGCGTTTTGGCAATTCTTACATACACAAAACTTTTCATGGTGTACATTTGTTGTATAGATGATGGAAAAAATGCACAATCTCAACAATTTATACGAAAAAGCCCTCAACTTAGAATTTTTATCTGCAGAAGAAGGCCTCTTTTTATTCAAGGAAGCCCCATTAACAGAACTCATGCATGTTGCAGACACGCTTAGAAAAAAGCAAGTGCCTCATGGAAAAGTGAGCTGGCAGATAGACCGAAACGTGAACACAACCAATGTCTGTATCGCCAATTGCAAATTCTGTAATTTCTATAGGATACCAGGACATGCTGAAGCGTATATCACCACGATGGATACCTACAGAGAAAAGATCCGTGAAACCCTCAAGTGGGGCGGAGATCAATTGCTGCTGCAAGGTGGACATCATCCAGAGCTCGGACTTAAATACTACACCGATACGTTTAGCGCTATTAAAGCGGAATTTCCAGAAATCAGGCTCCATACCCTTGGACCACCAGAAGTGGCTCATATTGCCAAATTAGAAAAAATGACGCATACTGATGTGCTGAAAGCATTAAAGGTTGCTGGGATGAACTCACTTCCAGGAGCAGGTGCAGAAATCTTGGTTGATCGTGTGCGCAGGCTCGTTAGCAACGGGAAATGTGGTGCTCAAGAATGGTTGGATGTAATGGCTGCGGCTCATCAGCTGAACATAACTACCTCTGCTACCATGATGTTCGGACATGTTGAAACGTTGGAAGAACGCTTTGATCACCTGATTAAAATCCGTGAAGTTCAATCAAGAAAACCTGAATCCGCCAATGGGTTCTTGGCTTTCATTCCATGGACATTCCAAGATGTTGATACCCTTCTAACAAAAATCCGAGGTGTTCAAAACCTAACTACTGGTGAAGAATATATCAGGATGATTGCCATCAGCCGCATCATGTTGCCCAACATTAAAAATATTCAAGCTTCGTGGTTAACCGTAGGTAAGAAAATTGCACAGATTTGCTTGCATGCAGGTGCCAATGATTTCGGGAGCATCATGTTGGAAGAAAATGTGGTAAGTGCTGCCGGCGCTCCACACCGTTTCACTTATAAGTCAATGCAAGATGCCATCAGCGAAGCCGGTTTTGAACCGCAACTCCGCAACCAAGAATACCAATGGCGAGAATTGCCTTCGAATATTGAAGAACAAGTAATTGACTACTAGAGTTTAAAAGTTTTTGGTTTAAAGTTTACCTTAAACAGAGTTTAAAAGTTTTTAGTTTAAAGTTTAAAACTCAAAAAAGTTTAAAAGTTTTTAGTTTAAAGTTTAAAACTCAAACCCGGATATATCAAACTTTAAACCAAAAACCTTAAACTAAAAATGTCTTTCCGCTTTTACGCAATCCACGACCAAGCCATCACCATTGAGTTTTCTCAGGAAATCAGTGAAGATGCCAACATGCTTGTGATTGAAATGCAGCATGCCATAGAATCCAATCCCTTTAAGGGTTTCATCGAATGCGTACCTGCTTATGCAAGTTTGACTGTTTATTTCAACGATCAAATTTCTGAATTAGACGTACGTGCTCAACTGATGAGTTTTTATGCTACTCAAGCAGATAATGTAAAATCAGGGGCAACAAAAAATAACAAGCAAACGATAACAATTCCAGTTTGCTATGACCCTACATTGGGTTTTGACCTTCCTTGGGTTTCGAAACATTTAGATTTATCCCACGAAGAAATCATTTCATTGCATAGCTCCATTGCTTATAGGGTATTCATGATCGGATTTATCCCTGGATTCCCTTACATGGGAACATTGCCTCAACAATTGGAATTGCCAAGAAAGCAAACGCCTTCGATGAAAATTCCAATGGGAAGTGTTGCCATTGCGGGAAAACAAACAGGAATTTATCCTGCGGAAGTTCCGGGTGGGTGGCATGTAATTGGAAGAACACCTTTGAAAATGTTCGACAAAACAAAAAAACCTTGCTGTTTTTTGAAAGCAGGTGACTTAGTCCAATTCAAGGCCATCTCACTCGAAGCATTCAATCAATATTCATGAGCATAACCATTCTCAAGCCGGGATTCATGAGCAGTGTGCAAGACCTAGGCAGGTGGGGCTTCCAACAATTTGGCATGCCCATAGGTGGCGCCATGGATGTTGTTTCTGCATCCATCGCCAATAGGATTTGTGGCAATGAAGATGGCGATGCATTGTTGGAATGTACGTTGCATGGTACTGAAATACTGTTCAACAAAACAACATTGTTTGCTATTGCAGGAGGAGGCGCTTCTGCCACAGTAAATGGACAACCCGTATCATTTTACAAATTGATAAAAGTAGTTGCTGGCTCCACCCTTAAACTTCATCCAGACCCATTTGGATGCAGAAGTTATGTTGCCTTTGCGGGTGGATTAAAAATAGAAACTGAATTAGGAAGTGCATCAACATATACACAATCTTCAATAGGAGGTTATGATGGAAAAAATTTGGAAGCAGGGATTGAATTGAATTTAAAACACCAAATTCAT
>CANLED010000020.1 GCA_947489175.1 Chitinophagaceae bacterium
ATAAAAACTGGTTTTTGTACCAATAGCCGTAATCTTGGTGCCATTCCCAAGCACCACCTATTTTAGGCTCTTTTTGCATGAGTTTGGAGTGATAATGACATACCGGAGATTCACTATCCAACAATTTCGAAGCTGCATCTACCATTCTTTCGCTTCTTAGCATCATGCTATAAACATCTTCACCTGGGGTGAACCACAAAGTAAGTTTAGAATTTTTACCAGTTTGATCGCGCACATCCTGTGCATTGCTTTTTAAAACATTGTCTGATATGGCAATATTGTAAAGTTTATTCACTTCATCAGTAGAAAAAAACTTTTTTAAAATGACATATCCATCTTTATGAAAAGCTTTTACTTGATCCTCGTTAATATGATAAGCCATAAGAAATATTTTAATCTTTTGTGGTCACTAAATTCGAGAAAAAACTACAAACCATCATCTTAGTCATTGCCCATAAAGTATACTTTTTTAGCATTTGCCATAACACCGAAAAGTTCAACTCAATGAATGTTGAAACTTAAGCCTTCTCCCCTCCCATTTGTGAAATGATGTTGTTGACCTCTGTTTCTGTTGAACGCAATTTATCCTGACATAGCTTAATGAGCATTGAAGCAGTCTTCACTTTTTCAGCCAATACATCCACAGATACTGTTTCCGTTTCAATTTCGCTTGCAATTTCTGCCAATTGTTTGTAGGCTTCTTCGTAACTTAATTTTTCTTCCATATTGCTATTTTTTTGTTTTAATTGTAGCACTCATTTCAGCATCTTTCATAATAATTGTTACATCATCATTCAGATCAATCTTGCTAGCTGATGACACCAATTTCCCCTTGTGTTTTACCATGGCAAAACCCATCTCTAAAATTTTTTCGGGCCTTGACATTTTTATGATTTTTTCTAAATGTCCTAAATATCCTTTTGCATTTTTTAGATACATTTTTGTGTATGATTGAATGTTTTTATCCAGGTTTTCCACTTCAGATAATTGCTGAGAAACAATGATCACAGGCTTTGTACATATTTTTTGAGAGATAGATTGAAGCAGTGATTTTTTATTGAACAATACTGTTTTTGTTTGCCCTGTAATTACTTGATTGTATTTAACCAACAAATCTTTGTTCATTGAAATAACAACCCTTGCCTCCTCTTTGATTCTTGAGTTGACATCATTCAATTGTTTATTACGCACAGATAAAAGTTGCTGTGCTTTTATGACAATTTTCTGTTGAAACTGAACCAATATTTCTTCAAATCGTTTGTTGTGCGCAATAATAAATTCAGCAGTTTTTGTAGGCGCATTGGTGCTTGTATGCGCCATCAAATCGGCGATGGTTGTATTTTTTTGGTGTCCAATTCCAGTGATGATGGGTATTGGAAATTTTGCAATTGCTTGTCCAACAGAATAGTTATCAAATATCAAAAAATCAGTATCAGAACCACCTCCACGTGTTATTACAACAACATCATATTGAATGCCTGATGTGAAAACATCAATCAGTTTCTGACGCATTTTATCTGCATGATTATCCCCCTGAACTTGTGTAAAATAGTCATCAACTTTGAACTTAAAACCATGTTCATTTTTACCCAATGTATGTTTAAAGTCTTCCAAGCCAGCGGAACTACCAGAAGATATGACTGCAATATGTTGAATAACAACGGGTAACTTCAACCGTTTATTTTTTGTCCAGTAAACACCATTTTCAACACCAATAAAGGTTGGATTTTGAGCTAGGAGTAATCTTATGTTTTCCCGGCGTTGCTTTTCAATCATGCCCAGGGTGAAATTAGGATCTATGTCCATAACCTGAAGCTGTAAACCATACATCGGATGAAACTCGATGATTACATTTACTAACACCTGAATGTTATTGCTGAATTTTTGTCCGGTTATCTCTTCAAAATTTTTGATTTTTTGTGCCCCTGAGCCCCAAGATTTAGTAGAAAATTTAGCGAGGATATTATTTGTTGCAGTGTCTTTTTCAACCAGTTCGAAATAGTGATAATTTGTTGCCGACTTGAAAAGGTGGTTAGTGATATCTGCCATTACCCAAAAAGAAACAGACCTAAAGGAATTGTCGAGCACTTCCTTGATTTTTAAGGAAAGTTGTGAGAGACGGATGGGTTGTGGGTTAGCAGACATTTACAAGAGTTGATGTAGGGCTAAGTTAGTAACTTTTGATTTACTAATTCCTTGAGAGGAACAACAATGTTTGGATTCCAAAACGCTTTTTAAAATTAATCAAACATAACTTCTTCAAGTTACACTTTCAGCATATCGAATTCCTATTGCATCTTTTTTAAGCGCCGTTGATACAATTGCCAATAATTTCTTTTGATACTTTCGCTTAGAAAAGAATCATTTATCAATCGTTGAACATCTGAAGAATTTGATAACATCAAGGATATCAAATTAGAAAAAACCAATTGATTGATACCAGCATGATCTGAAAGAATAGAAAACTGTTGACATATTTTACCTTTAGCAATAGGGGGAGGCAACAAACCATCATCCAGCGTAAAATCCTTGTCAAGGATATGAATACGGCTGTTAAGCAAGTCATAAGCAGGGCTAAGCCTATAATCTCCCATTGGAGTTTCCAACAATGAAAAGTTTTTAAAATGTGCATCCCCATTAGCAAATAAGTAATTAAACATTAACAACTTTAGCAGCTTTGGTGCTTCAACTTTATAAGCGGGTACAAACCTCTCTAACAATCGAAATAATTCTAAACAATTGCCTTTGTACTTATAATGTGATCCATGAGTTTGGGGAGTTCTGCCCGCTAACGAAGCAAAATCATCTTGGGCCAGCTTGTTTCCACCTTCTCCTATGTCAAAACGCTTGGTGATGTATGCAGGTGATCCATTTTTAAAAAATATTAGTGCATTTTCTGCTGTTTCGATACCATATACTTGCTTGGCAATTTGCATTGTCAAATGTTCATTTGCGGGCATTTGATCCGGGTTCTTTCCAGACCGTGGAATCGGTTTTAAAATGTATGTTCCTCGTTCTCCTTCTTTAGTTAGTTGTAATTTGTTTTTTACCAATAACAAAGAAAATTTTTCTTGAACTCCAGAGATTGATATCCTTTGCAAATTTTCTTGAAATAGTTCATCACTTGCAGAAATACCTGTGGGGGCATCGTAAGATAAAATATGATAAACTTTTTTACCGTTAAAAACATTATTTAAACAGGTTCTACTGTAGGTATTGAAACCTTTCGCCAAAGTACCAGGACAGTATTTTATTTCTGGTAAGTTCATTAATCTTTGTATTTAACTACAGTTACGGCTCCTATGTTATCATGTTTGGCAGAAATCATCAACAGTCCAAAATAATCATCAGCGTCAATTCTGTTGTGCCGACAAACAACTTCTTTGTTTGTACCTTCAGGAAGCATGCTATAAAAAAAGGGAAACAAGAATTTAGACTGATGTTCTTGTTTTGATTTAGGCAGGGTTAGACAAATACTTGGTTTATTTGTATCTGCTAGCCAAGCAGCATGATATTTAAATGTAAATGAACCATCTTCAAGCTGTATTAGTAAACCGGCTTCAGCGTCTTTATATAAAACATGTGCCTTTCTCATTAGTTTCCAGATAAATCTTTTACTTTAAAACACAAATCCAAACCCAATGCATCTGCCAATTTTTGGATGGTTGAAAGCGTTGGATTTCCCTTTCCACTTTCAATCTCCTTCAATGTTCTTAATCCTACGCCAGATAACAGCGACAAGGTTTCCTGATTAACGTGCAAGGCAATTCTGCGAGATTTGATCGTTTCTATTAATTCTGTATAGTGCATCTTATCGCTCTATTTTATACAAAAATACTAAAATTTTAATATAATACAGCCCTAAATGCGATTTAATGCACTTTGTTTTACCTTGTTTTTTAAAATTAGCAAAAGTTCTCTAATTCACATTTAACAGCTTTAATACCCTAATTAATCATTCATTCAATACACATTCAACTCAGTCCGAGCCCTTGTTATAGCGGTATAAAACCACTTTTTATCATTAATGCCAAAGGTGTTGACATATACCTTTTCCCACTCACCGCCCTGTGCTTTCTGGCAAGTGATTGCATAGCCATAACCCAACCTCAGGGCACCCACATACATGTCGTCTTCGGGCTTGCCGCTTTTTACATAGCCTTTGTTCTTCTTAAAACGCTCTGCACGAAATATATTTTCCTTGTTAAAAGGAACCTTCCCGTCTGGAGCCAGCAATGCATCCACCAAAACATAATCTTCGATGATTTGCATGGTTCCATCCAATTTTGGTGCCCTTATCTTTATTGGCACAAAATGCAAGCCACCTACCAGTTCAACCCTAGACAAGTTTATCTCCTCCACCAACACATGGTCTCCATTGTACAATACATTATCATCTCGCTTCCAATTCTGGAGTACGATGAGTAAATCATTGTTTTCAATAATTTGAAGTTCTGGTCCGAAGATATTTTTTCTAACAAGGTCGTTAAACATTCTGTTGGCCTTGTGCGATCTTCCAATTGTAATGGAATGATCGAGGTTGTCAGGAGAAAATTCGCTGGCAAAAACCTCAGCTGCTGCCCATACGTTTCGATGGCGCATGGCATTTATTTCCGGCATGGGCAGTTTGCTGTCGTCTATGGATTTTCTGATGTCCACTGCATTTTTCAAGATATAACTGCCGTCTTCCACGCGCTTGACTTCAGTAAGGTAATGAAATACACCCTTGAGTTTGTATGTTTTCTTGAGATAAGCTGGATCGAGTGCCAATGAAATTTCTTCATCAAATGGAGGCAACTGATTCCGATCACCCAACAATACAATCTTGTTTTTTGTATTGCCGTTTCGCACATACTTCACAAGATGATTCAACAACGAGTCATCAGTTTGAAACATCTCGTTGGTATTACCTGAATTCATTCCTCCAATCATGGAGGCTTCGTCTATTATAAACACAGTATAATCCTTGCTTTTGTTGGGCCTGAGCTTCCAGTAGACTGATCCTGTCTCCTTGTTGGATTCAGGCGTGTAAATCATGGCATGAATCGTATTTGACAAGCTCTTTGTTTTCTTCCCCAATATCCGCGCAGCGCGACCAGTGGGAGCTGCAATTTTAAAAGGAACCTCATTGGCATTCAAGTACCCTACCAATGCAGCAGTAATCGACGTTTTACCGGTACCGGCTGCGCCTGATAAAATAAAAAAATTATCCTTATTGCCCTTGTCAACAAATTCTGCCAAGGCTTCCAATGATATTTTTTGTTCATCCGTTGGCGTATCAAATTGCAAGTACTCTAAGATTTTTTTGCCTTTGTTCATAATCACCATTCAATCCCCTTTCAAGAATTTAATCAAATAACATATTAAAAAAATTAGCCAAACTGTTTATTCAGCCATCAATTTGAAATAAGATGGATATAAACCTAAGCATACCCAATTAGTCGAGTGCGTCAAAGTTAATTCATTTCGGCTAGTTGGATATTTGAGTGAAAATTACCCCTTCAAAACATGCCCATCCTTTTAGAGGCTAAGTTACGTTTCTCTTTTTTAAGGAAATTGAGGAAAAAACCATCTTTTGGGTGCATTTTTCTCATCCTTTTGGATGAAAATCACCAAAATTGATGCTTTTTTTCAGAAATCACAATTAGAGAAAGAAGCCTTTATTGAACACGCATCAAATCCAAATCCTGAAAATCAAAACTGAAATCTGTCAGGGGCGATATTGCTTGCATCTTGCAGCTATTTGCCTTGCCTTCCTGATCCATTGCAAACATCACAAAAGCATCGGCATCGAGACTTCGGTCTGTCCACCTTACTATGTAGGTATTCCCTTTATAAGCAAGCAATTCTCCATTGAGTTTTGGGGATCTCTTTGATGCCAACCACTGTTTTCCATCTTTGATGGAGACTATCATATCTCCAAACCAAGGGTCGCGGTAAACCCCTTTGTAAAGTTCAAAGTTGGATTTACTTGCTCCATTTCGTTGGTTATCTGCTATCTGTTTTGCGATGTTGTCAGTTATACTTTTTGCGTTTGCCTCATTTGCTTGAACGCTTTCATGAAATATTTTTACCCAATCAAATCCATTAACGCCTAAATATCCATCCTTTATACAACTGCTGATAGCAGAAAAAGCAGCTCCTTGTTGTTGGTTGGTAAAGACCAAAATCCCGAGGCTCAATTCTGGAAATAGCATCACTTGCGTCACAATTCCTGCTAGTCCACCTGTATGTGAAACTTGCTTATACCCCTTCACATCCCTAAGTCCCCAGCCCAAACCGTATGTTGCGAAATGTGTATTGTATGGAGCTAGTGTTTTTACGGGTTGGATGGTTTGTGGCGACCACATTTCTTCGTGTACAGCTTCGCTAAACAATTGTTTTTTTAACCCCTCCCCATATTTTCCATGGTTCATTTGCATGATTACCCACTTGCTCATGTCTATTAAATTGGTCCAAATTCCCCCTGCTGCATTGGCTGTTTCACTCCAATCAATATCGATTGTTTCGATCTTTCCATTAACAGGAGCATGTGGTTTGATTGCGTTTGTTTTATCTTTCAATCTTCCAATTGATGTTGCACTGCTGTTCATACCTAGCGGCAGCATGATTCTTTTCTCTACAAATCCTTCCCACGATTGTCCGGATACCCTTGCTATAATTTCACCTGCAACGATGTATAAATTATTGTCATAATCATATTTGCTTCTGAAACTCGAAACAGGTTTCAAGTAGCGTAAATTATGTATGATGTCTTTTTTGGTAAAATCACTCCCATCAGGAAACATCATTAAGTCACCTGCGCCTAAGCCCATTCCACTGCGGTGTGTCAATAAATCTCTTATTGTAAACTCGCTGGTTACATAAGGATCATACAATTTAAATTCAGGTATATAATCCGTTACATGATCGTCCCAACTAATTTTTTTCTCATCCACCAACATCCCCAAAGCCGCTGCAGTAAAGGCTTTTGAATTGGAGGCGACTCCAAACAGCGTATTTTCGTCAACTTTTTTACCTGTCCTCAAATTCGCAATACCATAACCTCTTGCATGGATGAGTTTACCATCTTTCACCACACCTACAGAAATGCCCGGTACGTTAAATGTTTTGAGGGTAAGCTCAACGATAGAATCAATTTTTGCAGACGATAAAACTTGAGCACTTATCAGTTGAGTTGATAGTAAAGAAGTCAAGACGAAAATCAGAGAAAATTTATTCTTTATCATGATGATTTTTTTAATGCTAATCTCTTTTTAGAGTTGGTGCAATGATGCCCTGCCATATTGCATAGCCTTTTGAATTCATGTGCAAATTGTCTTTGATGAAAATATCTGTCATAACTTCTCCATCAGCCTTCAACATATCGGTATGAACATTTACAAAGCTCGCATGCGATTTTGATTCAATGTATTTTTTTATTTTTTCATTCGCTTCCACAAATTTGTCTTCGAGTTTCCACCTCGATACACTTGGCTTGATTGAAACAAACACAACTTCAGTTTTTTTGCTTAAATTTTTTCTGATAATACTGAACAGCTGCTTAAATCTCTTTAACACGGTATCGGCTGTTACAGTTTTATTTCCGGCAAGGTCATTTTCTCCGCAATAAATATAGATTTGCTTTGGCTTGTATTTTAAAATTGTTTGCTCAGCGTAATATATCACATCAGGCAATGAAGAGCCACCAAAACCCCTGTTGATAATGGGAAATCCGGGAAAATACGCTTTAACATCTTTCCAATTTGTAAAGGACGAACTGCCTACAAACAAGATGCTTCCTTTTGCTGGCATGTTGATGCTGTCGGATTTCATAAAGGCATTAATCTCTGCTTTGAATGGTTGTGAAAATGCACTTCCTATTGAAAATAAAAATGCAACTACCATGAAATTTTTCGCTAATCTGTGTTTCATATTGATTAAATTATTCAAAATTTATTTCTTGTACTTACAATCTTCAGGTTTTGAATTTACATAATACGATTTATAATTCTTAGCCAACGGATCCATGCACCCCTCTAAATTTAGAATTTCTATCTTCCTAAATTCAACAGGATGACTCTCACTCTGCAAGGATATGGTTCCAGACTTTAGCAGCTGTCCTGGTTTACCAAATACCACTTCTTGGTTGCTTACGTTCCCTCCACCTACTTGCGGCTTTTGGTATGTCAGCACTTCCTTTCCATTGGCGAAATGACTCACCACAGAATCCCCCAATACCAATACTTCTGCAGTCACCCACTGATCTCCGTGAAAGGTTTCAGAATTTGAATTGATGCAATGCGGTTTGAACAACTTACCGTCCATTTCCACATTGGTTCCTGGGGTACAGAGGTTGCAAGTAGTTCTTTTCTCCTTACCATCTCCACCCAGCAATTGCACTTCAATAGAAACAGGAAAATCTTGGTTCTTTCCCATGCTCTCTGGTGTTTGTCCATGCACCATGATGCCGCTGTTCCTGATTGCCCAACCTGGTCCCTCATTGGCCTGTTCTCCAACAAACCGATATTTAAGGCGTATCCTGTAGTAACTATATTGTTTGTTGTAAAAAAGATGCCCAAACCTTTCATTGAACTTATCGTAGGCATCATACCTAACCACAATTTTCTTGTCCTCCACCCGGAAGGTATTTCCGAAATTTTCTCCAGCAGGATAATTGGTGATTTTGGGAGTCCAGTTTGTCAAATCCTTTCCGTTGAACATGGATTCCCATTTTTCCTTTGATGATTTTTGCGATTGGGCTAAAAAAAACATACCCGAACACAACAATACAAACAGTGATCTTAATGTATACATCTTACTTCTTTGGTGGTTTAGATTGAAAACTAAAATAATCATTTTATTACTAATACCCGGTGTAATTGGTTCATTGGATGGTTATTACAGGATTCGACTTGAAAAAACTGACCATAAACATAAAAAGGAACAACGGCTGTCATTTCAATCAATAGGTCTTTCAAGCTATTTTTACATCAGATAAGCAATAAAAGATAGGTTGGATAGGGTAACAGACATACTTGTTATAAAAGACACTAAACTGAAATCCAAATAATAGAATAAAAACTATTTTCGACCTTAGTCTTAATGTTGCTGAAACAGATGATGATAGAATTACAGGAGGCAAGTACCCTGTAATTCGTCAAAGTCAAAAAAATAGCCGCTTCACATAAAAATGAAGCGGCTTTATTTTTCTATCTTTTTTAAAGAAATTAAGCGCGGTGGTTATCTGCTCGCCATTGTTGAATGGCCTCTTTAATTTGCTTGTTGGTTAAGTTCTCAGACAGTGCCTTTGCAGTTAATGAAGGGAATTCTTCATCAGATGCAAAGCGAAGCGCAATCACTTGCGATACCCTCAATCCGCTCGGTAGCTGCTTGGCTGTCAACATAAAATGCCTGAAATTTTCTTCAGCTCTAATTGCCCTATCCTGAGCACGCAATGCAAAGCTCCTTGCATAATAAGACACTAAAATCAATACAATACACATTCCAAAAATTAAGGAAGCTGATAAAAAATGTCCTTCTTCAGCATGCACTAAATTAACAATTGATCCAATAAACAACACAAGTAAACTAGGCAATGCTATGTAATGAAAACCTGGCACCAATTTCGCATGGTTCTTAAAATTCTGTTCTTTCATCTTCCGATTATATTTTTATGAAATTAGCACATTAAATCAATACACAAACGATTCCATCACCTCCATGCTTTTCAATGCTTCGTTTACTGAACAAGGATTTGGCGCGGTTCCTAAAAAATAATCAACAACTTGTTGTATCATCGGTTGCTGAATGTGTTGAGGATGCTGAAATTCAAGCATGTCAACGCCACTTTCAGTAACAACCCTAATTTCATTTCCAAAAAATGGAAATTGTATATAGCCATTTTCACCAATTATCTGACAACTGTCTTCCTTCAGCATCGCTGGCATGTTGAAGTTCCAACTCCCTTGAAAAAGTATACCATCCTTCAATTTCATGATACCACAAACTGCGTCTTCTGCAGCATGAATATTAGATTGACTTGCAGCAGTTCCAACATGACTGATTGCTTCGCCAAAAATATATTGAATGATGTCTAATTGATGTGGAGCCAAATCATAAAACAAGCCACCGCCTGACAGTTCAGGTACCACCCGCCAATTAACAGTTGAATTTGCGATTACATTATTTTCTTGTGGTTGATGCATGGATAGACGAATTGTTTTGATACTGCCCAAAACTTTTTGTTCAACCAATTCTTTCACTTTCAAAAACATTGGCAATGCCCTTCGGTAGTGAGCTACAACCAATTTTCCTTGGGTTTTATTTACTGATTCAACAAGACTTTTACAAGAACTAACATTAAGTGTTACAGGCTTTTCAACATAAACAAATTTTCCTTTTCCCAAGGCGGCTATGGCATATTCCTCATGAAATTTTGGAGGTGTGGCAATGTATATGGCATTGATTTCAGGATCGTTTATCAATGCAGCTGCATCGCTGTACCAAACAGGGACGCTATGCCTTTTTGCATAATCTTCTGCAAGATTTGCATCCCTTCGCATCACCGCATGCAACCTAGAATTTTTTACCTTGTTGAATGCTGGTCCACTCTTAACTTCAGTTACATTGCCACAACCTATGATGCCCCAAACGACTGTTTTATTTGATTCCTGAATGTTCATATTTCTTTTGGTGAGTTTAAAATTTTAACTGATGATGAAATTAGCCAAATTTAAAATCAAAAAAAGTAATATCGCATAAGCAGTTTTACAACTAACTTTAAGGAGATCATTTAAAATAAATCCATTTCATGAGCCTACATTCTCAAAACCGTCGTTCTTTTATCCGCAATACATCGTCTCTCTTTGCTTTTTCATATCTCAAATATTCAGGATTGGGGAAATTGGATTTTACACCCAAGCGCCGTGTTGCGCTGATAGGAACGGGTTGGTATGGGAAAAGTGATTTGTTTAGATTAATTCAGGTAGAACCAGCAGAGGTTGTGGGCATTTGCGATGTAGATAAAAACCAGCTCAGGCAAGCATCTGAACTCATTAGTCAACGCATTGGAAACAATAAACTAATTCCTCTCTATAACGATTACAAGAAACTCCTTTCAGAAGAAAAACCTGAAATTGTGTTGATTGGTACTCCCGATCATTGGCATGCCTTGCAAACAATTGATGCACTCAAATCCGGCTCTCATGTTTATGTACAAAAGCCAATCAGTGTTGATGTAATGGAAGGTGAAGCCATGTTGGCAGCTGCTAGGAAATATGACCGTGTTGTTCAGGTTGGAACACAAAGAAGAAGTACGCCTCACTTGATTGAAGCCAAGAAAAACATTGTTGATTCAGGAATGCTTGGTAAAGTTTTGCATGTTGAAATGTGCTGTTACTACCACATGCGAAACAGCAGCAATCCGCCGATTCAAGCTATACCCGATTTTTTTGATTATGAGCAGTGGACAGGACCTGCGCCGTTAAGGCCATTTACTGGGTTGCCCCACCGAGGAGGTTGGCGTGCATTTATGGAATATGGAAATGGAATTATGGGAGATATGTGCGTTCACATGTTTGATGCGGTTCGATGGATGCTTGATTTGGGGTGGCCTAAGAAAATCAGTTCAACAGGAGGGATTTATGGAACAAATCCAGGTTTGAGCAATATTGCCGACACGCAACACGCGATTTTTGAATATGATGGATTGAATTGTGTTTGGCAACACCGAGCCTGGGGCACAGCTACAGATCCCGAATATCCTTGGGCATTCAAAATTTATGGTGAAAAAGGAACGCTTTGTGGCAGTACCATGAGATATGATTTCATACCTGAAGGCAAAGGGGAAAAAATACACCGCGATGTTGCTTATGAAAGAGAACAATTTCCTGAAGACCTTACTGAAAAAAGCATTGAGCTACACGCAGCGCCTGCAACAAGGCTGCACATGAAAAATTTCATTGAATCAATAAACAACAAAACCAGGCCAGTGGCTGATATTGAGCAAGCGCATATTTCTACTGCCGCTTGTATTTTGGCAAATATGTCGATGAAATTAGAAAGACCTCTGACTTATGATCCAATAAAAAAAATAGTTTCAGGAGATTCGGAAGCAACAGCTTTGTTGCAAAGAAGCTATAGAACTGGATGGGAACACCCATTTTAAATGAAGAATGAAAAGTGAAGAATGAAAAGTGAAGAATGAAAAATTGCATTAGTCAGGCGCAATAACTACGCTGAATAAATTATAGAAATCAAGAAAAAAAATTACGGAAACACAATTTTGAATTTTAATAAACAGATATTGAGTTGATTTAATGTTACTAAGCACATCTTCAAATGGCTTTTTTGATGCATATAACAAATAAAAGAGGATAATAGCAATATCAATTAATCAAAAGCGTTTAATCAAAAGAATAAAGTAAAAAGCAGCCAATGTGAAATAATTTATATCAAAAAAAACAGAATAACACTTAAAAATGCGAAATTGCCCTCTGAAATAATATAGCATATAAATATATTTATATCATCGAAATACACTTTTCCAAGTCCAAAAAAGCAAAATATCCACGCAATGATCAACTTTAAGCGCATTATATATATCTTTTTACCGCTTTTTACGGGATTATTATTGATTTCTGCTTCAATAATCATGTCAAATAATGAAGGGCTCAAAAAAATTGAAAAGAAACTCAATGATGGAGAAGTTCTGTATTTGTCATCAATTATCGATCCAATTAAAGTAGATGACTTATTCAATAAAAAGCCATTCCCAAATGTAACTGCGGCTGTAGTTAGGTCGTTCGACAATGATACAAACAATGTTAGTGATTTGGTTAACTATGCTAATTTCGTGTCTGAAAGTAGAAATCTCGGATACTGGTCAGTAATACCATACTCTTATAACGGAGAAACTTTCTCAAATACTAGAATAACTGACCCCACGTATACTTTTAGAGACCAAACAGGATACGATTGGAAAAAAATTTACGGCTTTAGAAATTATTATCACCTTCTTTTCAGGAATAAAGCAGCAAGAACAATTTTAGCCGACCAAACCATTGATTTCCTTTGTTTACTTTGTAAATCATACCCATCAGATTTCAAAACTTCACTTAACAAAGAACTTTCTGTTCTTCTTACTTACACTAATACTTTGAAAGCTAATAGTCCACTTACCAATACAGACAAACTAGGTGATTATTGGAAGGGATTCATTCTTAGAAGGGTTAGGTTAGACAATATCCCTGTAACTGAAGTTCAAGCAACAATTATCAAGGCACAAGCAAAAATAGACTCACTTGACCTAAAAAATCAACCCGATGCTATGTATGAAATTACAGTTAACAATCAAATCAGTATTTTATATTCCATTGATAAATTTAAATTGGTATCAAAAAGTAGCCCTATAGAGCTTCAGTTTGGATATGATGCTAGCATCCAAACTATTTTCTATAACAAAGACAAAACTGGTGATTTCTACATGTTAAATGGGTTCCAAAATAACAAACCATTTAAATGGTTATTCAACAAAAATTTAGAAAGAATTAATTAAAGACTTAATTAGTGATTTCAGGTTGAAAATTTTATACGATACTTTAGAAATGTGAATCCCTCTCTTCAGAGGGATTTTTTTATGCTTTAAAGCATAAGAAATAATTGATTACTACAGAGATCATTAAGAAAGCTTTTAAAAATTCGGCACTATTTGATTTCAAATAAACAGTAACTTCATTCGAATTTTATTAGCCAATCTACATGGAACCCATCATCATTCTCGAGAACGTATATAAAAATTACGGTACAAAAAACGTACTCAACGGAATCAACCTGTCCATCAATGCAGGTCAAGTAATCGGATATATCGGTCCGAATGGAGCTGGAAAAAGCACCACAGTTAAAATTTTATGTGGACTAATCGATGATTTTACAGGAAATGTTACTGTAGGCGGAATCAACATTAAAGAGGACCCTTTGGCAGTAAAGCGAAAAATTGGGTATGTACCCGAATTAGCTGAATTGTATGATGTGCTTACCCCTAAGGAATTTCTGGGACTGATGGGTGAACTGTACGATATTCCAAAAGCATTGGCGGATGAGCGCATCAGAAAAATGCTCACTGCACTTGGGTTGGAGAACAACATCAACAATCGAATGGATACTTTCAGCAAGGGAATGAAACAGAAAGTGCTGATTATTTCTGGATTACTTCACAACCCGGATATCATTATTTTGGATGAGCCATTGAGTGGATTGGATGCGAATAGTGTCATCATTGTGAAAGACCT
>CANLED010000021.1 GCA_947489175.1 Chitinophagaceae bacterium
GTTACCGCCACAGAAAACTCAATCGTTGTTAACGGTACTGAAGTAAAAATATACGCTCAAAGAGATCCTTCACAAATTCCATGGGGAGCTCACCAAGTTGATGTGGTTTTAGAATGTACAGGTTTCTTCACTGATAAAGAAAAAGCTGCTGCTCATATCACCGCTGGCGCAAAAAAAGTTGTTATCTCAGCTCCTGCCACAGGTGATTTGAAAACAATTGTTTTCAATACCAACCACGAAATCCTTGATGGCTCTGAAACAGTCATCAGCTGCGCTTCTTGTACTACCAACTGTTTGGCGCCAATGGCAAAAGTATTGGAAGATCAATTTGGCATCATCGCTGGATTAATGACAACCGTTCATGCTTACACCAACGATCAAAATACCCAAGACGCTCCTCACCCTAAAGGTGATTTAAGAAGGGCTCGCGCTGCTGCTCAAAACATTGTTCCTAACAGCACCGGTGCTGCTAAGGCAATCGGATTGGTTCTTCCTTCAATGAAAGGAAAATTAGATGGTACCGCTCAACGTGTTCCTACCCTTACAGGCTCTCTTACTGAACTTACAACAGTTCTTTCAAAGAAAACAACTGTTGAAGAAATTAACGCCGCAATGAAAACTGCTGCTAACGAAAGCTTCGGTTATACTGAAGATGAAATTGTAAGTGGTGATGTTATTGGAATTAAATTCGGTTCTCTATTTGATGCAACTCAAACTAAAGTGCTTACGGTTGGTGATCAACAAATGGTGAGAACAGTTAGCTGGTACGACAATGAAATGAGTTATGTTAGTCAACTTGTTCGAACTGTTCACTACTTCGCACAATTGATTTCTAAATAATTACAACAAATCAGCAAACCCGGTAGATCAATTTCTACCGGGTTTTGTTTTTTAAACTTATGTATATGAGCAAATTCAGCCAATTTAATTTCGGCGGTAAAAAAGCATTGGTTCGGGTAGATTTCAATGTGCCCCTAAATGATGCATTTCAAGTGACTGACGATAACCGCATGCGTGCAGCACTTCCGACCATTAAAAAAATCCTTGATGACGGCGGATCGGTGATTCTTATGAGCCATTTGGGCAGACCAAAAGAGGGACCAACGAACAAATTCTCCCTCTCCCATATTGTGGCCCATCTGCAATCCTTGATAGGTACAGACAACCGTGTGATATTCGCAAATGATTGTATCGGCGAAACGGCAACCAATGCATCAAATGCTTTAGAAGCTGGTCAAGTACTGCTTCTCGAAAACCTGCGCTTTTACAAAGAAGAAGAAAAAGGAGATGCCGTTTTTGCAGAAAAACTGAGCAGACTGGGTGATATATATGTAAATGATGCCTTCGGAACCGCACACCGAGCACATGCTTCTACAGCTGTAATCGCCGACTATTTTGATGTAGATAAAAAAATGTTCGGACTATTAATGGAAAGTGAAGTAGCGAGCGCCGAAAAAGTACTTTTACAATCTGAAAAACCATTCACTGCCATCATTGGAGGAGCTAAGGTTTCAGATAAAATCCTTATTATCGAAAACCTGCTTGAAAGAGCTACGGATATCATAATCGGTGGTGGAATGGCTTATACATTCTGGAAAGCCCAAGGTAAAATGATTGGAAATTCACTTTGTGAAGACGATAGAATGCCCCTTGCTTTAGAAATCCTTGAAAAAGCAAAAGCAAAAGGAGTAAATATTCACCTTCCTGTTGACAGCACCATTGCAAACAAATTTGCCGCTGATGCTGACACAAGAAATTGCGAAAGCTATGAGATCCCAGATGGATGGATGGGATTGGATATTGGCACAAAAGCAAGCGATGATTTCAGAGAAGTCATCCTCAAAAGCAAAACCATTTTATGGAATGGACCAATGGGTGTTTTTGAAATGGAAAAATTTCAAGCTGGCACAAAAGCCATTGCTGATGCAGTTGCAGATGCAACCAAACTGGGTGCCTTTTCTCTCGTAGGCGGAGGAGATAGTGTTGCCGCGGTAAACCAATTTGGATACAACGACCAAGTGAGTTACGTGTCTACAGGTGGCGGGGCAATGCTAGAATTCTTCGAAGGAAAAGAACTTCCTGGTATTGCAGCCATCAACAAATAAACTTTAAACCAAAAACTTTAAACGCAACGCAACCTTTTCAAACAAAATCCTATCTTTAAACACGAATAAAAAATTAATAAATGAGCACACGTAACATTGTTTTATTGTCAATTCTTGGATTTATACTTTTATTAGGAGGTTGTGGATGCAGCGGATACAATGGACTTGTACAAAAAGATCAAAATGTGAAAGGAAAATGGGCGAATGTAGAAAGTGACTACCAACGCAGATCAGACCTTATTCCTAATTTGGTTAATACCGTAAAAGGGGCAGCAAATTTTGAAAAAAGCACGCTGGAAGCTGTTGTTAACGCAAGAGCCCAGGCAACTCAAACCAAAATTGATGTAACTAATTTGAGTCCAGAGAAAGTAGCTGAGTTCCAAAGAGCTCAAAGTCAATTGAGTGGCGCTATCGGAAGATTGCTTGTAACCATGGAAAAATATCCTGAATTAAAAGCAACAGATGCTTTTAGAGACCTTCAAGCTCAGTTAGAAGGAACTGAAAACAGAATCAAAGTATCAAGAAATGATTTCAACGCTGCTGTTCAAGAATACAACACCAGTGTAAAAACTTTCCCAATGGTTTTGTTCAGCGGAATATTTGGATTCAAAGAAAAAGGATTCTTCGCAGCAGAAGCCGGAGCAGAAAAAGCACCTACAGTTGACTTCAAATAAATTATCAAAATTGAACTTACTCAATTTATTTTCAAGAAAAAAGCAATCCTTCTTCACCAGTGAAGAAGAGGAGCGGATGGTGGAAGCCATCCGCTCTGCTGAATTGCAAACATCAGGTGAAATTCGTCTATTTGTAGAAAGCAAATGCAGCTACATTAATCCAGTTGACCGAGCCATTGAATTATTTGGTGAACTGAAGATGCATGAAACAAAAGACAGAAATGCAGTAATCCTTTATATTGCCATCAAAGACCGACAAATGGCCATTTATGGCGACCAAGGCATTCACCAAAAATTAGGTCAAGAATTCTGGAATAATGAAGTTTCTTTAATACTTTCTGAATTCAACAAACATCACTATGTAGACGGGATATGCAAAATATTAGGTGACATAGGCGGTGCTCTAAAAGAAAATTTCCCTTATGATAGGGAAGATTTAAATGAACTACCCGACGGGATCGTATTTGGAAAATGATAAAAAACATACTCTTCTTCATCAGCCTATTCTTTGTTTCTGTCACTTTTGCTCAGATAGAAAAAGAATTACCCGCCAAACCGGTTCCACAAAAACTTGTTGTAGACTACACCAATACCTTGGCGCCAGACCAACAAGCTGCATTAGAAAGCAAGCTTGTAACATTTGATGATTCCACTTCCATTCAACTTTCAGTTGTCATTATTGAAACTACTGGAGATAGGGACATTTCAGATTATGCCGTTGCACTGGGAAGAGCTTGGGGTATCGGGAATAAAGAGTTCAACAACGGCGTACTTTTGTTGGTAGCAAAGAATGACAGAAAAATTTGGATCGCAACAGGTTATGGATTAGAAGGTGCACTTCCAGATATCACCACAAAAAGCATCATAGAAAATGAAATCACACCAAATTTCAAAGGAAGCGATTTCTACCGGGGTTTAGATGAAGGTACCAATGCTATTATCTCCGCAACAAAAGGCGAATACAAAGCCCCTGAAAATTATGCTAAAAGGAAAAAAGGTAATAGCAGAGGGTTTAGCGTAGTGACAATAATTTTTGCAATTATCTTTTTTATCCTTTTCAACGACCGCAGAGGTGGTGGCGGAATGTATAACCGCAGTGGCCGCAGTGGGCTCGGAACACCATACTTTTTCCCAACAGGTGGAAGTAGTGGTTTTAGTGGCGGTGGCAGCAGCGGTGGTGGCTTTGGAGGTTATGGCGGTGGCAGCTTCGGCGGTGGCGGATCTGGTGGTGGCTGGTAAATTAGTTTTTAGTTGAAAGTTTTTAGTTTAAGTTTGAAGGTTTAGAATTGAAGGGTTAAACTTTAAACTAAAAACCAAGAACTACTTCCTGGTGTATTTCAGGAATCTCTACATCAGCAAACCCTTTCCTCATCAACCTTTCCTTAAAATCTTCTTGCACATTGTACTCTCCATGAACAATGAATAACTGCTTCACTTCTTTAGGATTTTGGCATGATAGAAATTGTGATAGATCTTCATAATCACCATGTGCACTCATGCTCCTGATATTACCAATTTCTGCATGAATTTCATGACTAACCCCATAGATGTTGACTTCTTTCTTCCCCATTTGAAGTCGCGCACCCAATGAATGGGGCTCACAATAGCCTACCATCAAAATACTATTCCTCGAATTTTCAATATTGTTGCTGATATGATGCTTTACCCTTCCAGCATCTGCCATACCACTCGCTGAGATTATTACACAAGGCTCATCCCTAAAGTTTAGCATCTTAGATTCTTCAACAGAATCAATATAATGTAATCCCATAAAATCGAAAGGATCCTCATCTTTTTCCAACACTTTCTGTATCCTGGAATTGAAATACTGAGGGTACTTTTTTACTATTTCGGTAGCCTCAATACTCATTGGACTGTCAACAAAATAATCCAACTCGGGTAACCTTCTCTCTAATTCTAGCTGATTTAAAGAGTATAGTAACTCTTGAGTTCTTCCTACACTAAATGCAGGTATAATAAGCTTGCCCCTACGTTTAATACATGTCCGCTCAATCCACTCTAAAAGCTGATCCAATGTTGGCATGTGTAAATCATGCAAAGAATTCCCATATGTTGATTCAATAATAATGTAATCAGCTTGAGAAAATGTTTCAGGCGACTTAAGAATCAAGTCTCTATAACGTCCTACATCACCACTAAAAGTTAGTTGCTTTGTTTTACCATTTTCGGTAATTCTCAAATGAACTGCTGCACTTCCTATGATATGACCTGCATCAGAAAAACTAAGCTCAACATCTTCGTCAATTTTAAACCACATTCCGTAATCCACAACAATAAACTGATTGACGGCAGCCAATGCATCTTCTTTTGTATAAAGTGGCTTCAACACGGGTTCTCCCAACGACTTTCTCTTTTTATTTGAATACTTTATCTCATCTTCTTGAATACCCGCTGAATCTTCCAACAAAACAGCTGCGAGCTCCCTTGTTGCGGGTGTGCAGAATATTTTTCCTTTAAAACCATCACTTACAAGTTTCGGAATCAATCCACTATGGTCTATGTGTGCATGTGAAAGCACTAAATAACTTATTTCACTTGGTTTGAATCCCCAATGGCGATTTAAGACATCTGTCTGCTGGCCCATCCCCTGAAACATCCCACAATCCAACAAAATTTTTCTGTTGTTGTCTAAAGTCAACAAATGCTTTGACCCAGTAACGCATCTTGCAGCTCCATGAAATGAAATCTTCATAATTTATTATTTAGATTTTTGTCGAAAAGTCCATTTAATAAAAAAATCTGCAACACAATCTCCCTGCTCATCAAACCCTTTCGAATGGGTTTCACAAACCAAACCAATTTGATTTTTCACAACATCCTCTACTACGCGACTTATTTTTGCACCATCGTTGCATTCAAACCTAATTTTTCCAATCGCTTTTTTATGAAATTCAGCACTCATCCCCATAACCAACATGGAGACTTTAGGGGTAAGATGCTGCGAATGGATTAAAGCCAAAACGCCTGAACTCATTTCTGCGGCCATGGCTAAACAAGCAAAATAGATTGATCGGAATGGGTTCTGCGTGAACCAGCTGAAACGTACGATTACAACAGATCTTTCTTCAGTGAGTGAGTTTAAATTCAGCCCACAAAAAAAAGCAGCGGGTAACGACTTCATTAAAAATAGCCGAAACCAAAATTTACTTTTAAAAATTGTCAATAACCGCAACTGTGTCATCGTGAAACTTTAAATATCAATTTGAATCTATGGAAGATATTGATAATTAATCTTATAATAAGCCATTAAAAAGAAGTTGACCCAATATATTGTAAAAAAGTACTATTGTACACTTAGTTTGAAAAGAGATTCACCCTCATAAAAACCTTCAAGCTGATCACCCACAACACATTCTCCAACACCGGCAGGGGTTCCCGTAAAAATCATATCGCCAATATTCAAAGAAAAATAATTTGAGATGTACGAGACAATCTTGTCTATGCTGTGTATCATCTGGCTAGAATTTCCCTGCTGAACAAGCATTCCATTCTTGTTCATAAAAAAGTTGATGTTTTTAGCGTCAAAATTCGGGGGTATTACTTTGTATTTTCCCACAACAGCAGAATTGTCCCAAGCCTTGGCTTTTTCCCATGGAAGTCCCTTTTTCTTCAGCTCATTTTGAATATCCCTGGCTGTAAAATCAATACCCAGTGTTATACCGTCGTAATAATTATGTGCATCACGCTCTTTTATATATTTACCATTCTTAGAAATCCTTATCACCAACTCACATTCATAATGAAGCTCATTTGTAAACTCAGGATAATAAAAAGGCATGTTGGTTTGAAGAAGGGCACTCTTGGGTTTCATGAAAATAACAGGTTCGTCAGGCACTTCATTTCCAAGTTCCTTTGCATGTTCTGCATAATTTCTTCCGATACAAAAAAATTTCATTGGATGATCTTTGGTGAACAATTTATGACAATTAAATTAATTATTTACGATATTGAACAATTAGACTGAGATAAAAATACTAGAACGTTAATTTAAAATATCTAGTGCTAAAAAGTTAAATTATTAATAGCACCCATCGCGTGTTGAAGGTCAGTCAACACAAAATGTACTATTGCCTCTGATGATATTTCTATTTTCTTTGCAACAATTGCTTCCTCTTTTTTTGTCCATTTACCAAGCACATGTTCAACTTGACGACCTTTTGGGAAATCATTTCCAATACCGAATCGAAGCCTCGGATAATTTGAATGCCCCAATAATTCCTGAATACTCTTCAACCCATTATGACCGCCATCACTTCCCCCAGGTTTTATCTTAATTTTTTCCAAAGGCACTGCCAACTCATCAACCAATACAAATACACGATTCACATCAATTTTTTCTTTATCCATCCAATACTTCACCGCTTTACCACTTAGGTTCATGAATGTCGTTGGCTTTATGCAAATAATTAATTTTCCTTTTAACTTAACTTCAGCTTTAAATGCAAGCCTGTCGGATTGAAAGATTCCTCCTTTTTGTTGCACAAAGAAATCTAATATATCAAACCCAATATTATGCCGGGTATGTTCATACTCAGTTCCTATATTTCCTAATCCAACAATGAGAAATTTATCCATAATAAAAAAGCCCCGTGAGTTTATCACAGGGCCATAAAGATATTAATCTTTGCTTTATTTTTTTCCGCCTTTTGATGGAGCTGAGGCTTCTTCTTGCTTCAACTGACGTGTCATTGTAACTGAAGCGATTGGAATTCTTGGTGAATTCTGAATCTCAATGTTTTCAGCAATAATGTCTTGTACACGAATATTTGCATTAAGCTCAAGGTTTGTAAGATCAACCTCAATGTTTTCTCTCAAATACTTTGGTAAAGTTTTTACTTTAACCGCTTTCAACCTAATTTCTAGTTTACCACCTGCCTTGACACCAACAGAAGCTCCAGTAAATTTAAGAGGAATGGTTGCATTAACCTTCTTGTCTTCTACCAACTCCAATAAGTCAATGTGGATCAATTTATCAGTAACCTTGTCAAATTGAAGATCCTTCAAAATACAAGTGTAAGATTTGCCGTCCACAGTAATTTCTGCTTTTTGGAAATCTGGTGTGTAAACGAAAGGTTTCAAAGCAATTGCAGTAGCAGTAAAGTTTACTTCAGTTGCACCCCCGTAAATTACACCAGGTACCAAGTCTTGAGAGCGTAACTGACGGGCGGCTGATTTGCCAGTTGCGGTCCTCAATTGTCCTTCGATTGTAATCGTTTTCATTATATATGTGTTTAAAAATGACTAAATAAATTAGTTTGAACTATTTATTCCTCATCTGAGAATGAATAAACAAACTGGTTATACTTTGGTTTTCGTATGCGTTCTTTATTGCAGAAGCAAAAAGATTTGCTACACTCAACACCTTTAATTTTGATGATTGTCCACGAACAGGTATCGTATCACAAATAACCAACTCTTCCAACACACTGTTTTCTATGTTCACATAAGCGTTACCACTTAAAACAGGATGCGTACACAATGCCCTAACACTCCTCGCTCCTTTGTCTTTCAACAACTTCGCTGCTTTGGTAAGCGTGCCTGCCGTATCACAAATATCATCAATCAATACAATGTCACGTCCAGTAACTTCTCCTATCACAACCATGCTCGCAATTTCATTTGCTCGCTTTCTATGCTTGTCGCAAATCACCATTTCAACACTAAAATAACTCGCAACTTCACGAATACGATTAGCGCTTCCCACATCAGGGGCGGCAAAGGTAAGGTTTTCAAGCTGAAGATTTTGTATATATGGGATAAAAATTGCAGAACTGTCTAGGTGGTCCACCGGAATATCAAAGTACCCCTGTATCTGTGGTGCATGCAAATCCATTGTAATAACACGATCAGCCCCAGCTGCAGTTAAAAGGTTTGCAACAAGCTTAGATCCAATGGCAACACGGGGTTTGTCCTTTCTGTCTTGCCTTGCATACCCAAAATAAGGTATGACTGCAATTATCTTATACGCAGAAGCACGACGCGCCGCATCGATCATTAACAGTAATTCTAGGAGATTATCCCCCGGCGCAAACGTGCTTTGCACAAGGAAAACATAATCACCTCGTATACTTTCGAGGAAAATTGGCTGAATCTCTCCATCGCTAAAACGCTGGATACTGATTTTGCCTAAAGTAGTGCCGTATGCATTGGCGATTTTTTCTGCAAGGTATTGTGAACTGGTACCTGAGAAAATCTTCAAAGATGGGTCATTACGTTGCATAAAATGAATTGAGGCGCGAAGATAACGAAAGTTATCAGAAGATAAAATGCAGAAATCAGGGGATGTTTTTGATGAATTGATGATTTTCTGCTGATGTCAATGAAAAATATTTAAAAAGAATGAAAAAAATATCACTTAAAAAAAAGAAAATCAATACATGAAGCCAATAAAAACATGGGGCACTGACGATAGGCCTCGAGAAAAGTTAAGAATGAAAGGTGCAAGCCAACTTACTGATGCTGAAATCCTCGCCATCATCATCCAAAATGGAACAAAAGAAAAAACAGCCTTAGACCTTGGCATTGAGTTGATGCAACGGTGCCACAATAAACTGTCAGACCTAGCTAGGTTCTCTATCAAAGAATTGATGAAAACAAAAGGCATCGGTATGGCTAAAGCCATTGCAATTCAATCTGCCCTTGAACTAGGAAGAAGAAGACAAGCTTCAGACCACCTCATCTCAGAAGTTGTTTCAAACAGTGCCTCTATTGCTAAATATCTCCAAGCGAGGCTAATGGACCTGCCCCATGAAGTTTTTGCAGTAGTTTTCTTAAACAGAGCAAATAGAATCAAACACTTTGAAATCATCAGCGTTGGGGGTATGACAGGCACAGTTGCAGACCCAAGAATAATTTTGAAAAAAGCCTTGGAAGAAGATGCTGTCAGTATTATCCTTTGCCACAACCACCCTTCTGGAAATCTTCGTCCTTCTAGAGCCGATGAAGAAATAACAACCAAAATAAAAAATGCAGCAAAGTATTTTGACATCACAGTTCTCGATCACATCATCGTTAGCACAGATGGTTATTATAGTTTTGCTGATGAAGGAGGACTTTAATAATTTTAAATGTTGATTAAGTTTTGGGCGTACTCCACATTAATTAGTAAAACCAAGAATTCATCATATTCGAAATTTAATACTAAATGTTTGATTCTTATAAAAACTGAACCTATTAAATTACTTAAATTGCACAAGGCATTTTATGCATTGTTTGGCACAAATAAACATCCTGAATTATGACAAAAATCAAACTTAAAGTCAACAATAAAAGTGTTGAAGTTGATGTAGATCCTAGCACGCCAGTTTTATGGGTTTTGCGTGACCACCTTAATTTTATTGGTACAAAATATGGGTGCGGTGTTGGCTCATGCGGAGCTTGCACAATTCATTTAAATGGCCGTTCTATTAAATCCTGCCAATTGCCAGTTTCTGCAGTTGGTATTCAAGAAATAACTACCATAGAAGGCTTGTCAGAAAATGGAGATCACCCAGTTCAAAAAGCTTGGTTAGACGTTGATGTGGCACAATGTGGCTATTGTCAAACCGGACAAATCATGGCAGCAGTTTCTTTGTTGAAATCTAAACCCAATCCTACTGATGATGATATCGATACTTTTATGACTGGAAATATTTGCCGTTGTGGAACTTATTTAAGAATAAAAGAGGCGATCAAGAAGGCAGCTAAATCTTCAAACAAATAAAACTTTTTTAATTATGGAGAAGTTACACAACAACAGCAGACGTTCATTCTTGAAAGTTTCATCAATAACAGGTGGCGGCATGATGATTGGATTTAGTTGGTTGGCCAATCTAATTCCTAATGAAGCATTCGCTAGCGCTGAATCTGCAAAAGAATGGATTGAACTTACTGGTTTTATCAAAATAACTCCAGATAATCAAATTACAATTTTTTGTCCCAATCCTGAATTTGGACAAAACGTAATGACATCTTTACCGATGTTAATAGCAGAAGAGCTTGAAGTTGACTGGAGTAAAGTAAAGGTTGAAGCAGGAGATTATGATACCCCTAGATTCAAAAGACAATTTACGGGAGGCAGTCAATCCGTAAGAATGGGATGGCAGCCCCTAAGAAAAGCAGGAGCCACAGCTAAGTTGATGTTGATGCAAGCAGCAGCAAATGAATGGAACCTGCCTATTGCTGAATTATCAGCTGCTAACGGAATGGTTCATCATAAATCAAGCAATAAAAGCATTTCCTACGGAGCTTTGGCTGCAGCAGCTTCAAAACTGTCCACTCCTGAGAACGTTATTATAAAAAAGAACGGAGAATTTTCTATACTTGGCAACCCTCAAAAGAATGTAGAAGGCGCAAAGATTGTAAGCGGAAAGTCGCTTTTTACAATGGATTATAAACAAGAAGGCATGTTAATTGCAATGGCCATACATCCTTCGGCGTTTGGATTGAAACTCAAATCATTTGATGCTTCAGAAGCGCTTAAAATGCCAGGTATTAAAGATGTTTTTGAAATCAAGGTTTACAAAGATGGCTACGAAAGAGGCGGGTTTGATACCAGAACGTTCAACAACTTAGTGGTGGTGGTGGGTAACACAACATGGGAAGTGATGAATGCAAGAAAAAAAGTAATTACGCAATGGGAACCCATTCAAGAAACAAAAGAAATGGTGAACGCATGGGGTAGCAAAAAAGAAGAAATTATTCCTGCTGGACTAGAAAGCACAGATGCCCACATGAAGCAAATGTATGATTTGCAAAAAAAGCCAGGGAAAATTTTAAGAAAAGACGGCAACCCTGAAACGGCCTTTGCCAATGCCCAAAAAACACTAGAAAGAACATATTCAGCTCCATTCTTGCCTCACAATACCATGGAGCCGATCAGTTGCTTTGCACATATCACTGACGAAAAAGCACTTTTCGTAGCTCCGATCCAAATCCCGGATATGATGAAACAAAACATCATGTTTAACTTGGATTTGTCGGCTGATAAAATTGACATCAAATTGGCAAGAATGGGTGGCGGCTTTGGAAGAAGAGCCTATGGCCATTACATCATCGAAGCAGGGTTGATTTCTAAAAAAATGAAAGCTCCCATCAAGTTGATTTATACAAGAGAAGATGACATGACCAATGGAGTTTATCGTCCATCTTATATGGTTACATACAAGGCTGCAATAGATAACAACAACGTTACTGCTATCCACATTAAAGGTGGTGGTATCCCGGAAAGTGCGATTCATCAAAATCGTTTTCCAGCAGGTGCATTTGAAAACTATGTAGCAGAAAGTTGGGACATTAAATCTAATATCACCATAGGTGCTTTTAGAGCACCTGGCTCTAATTTTATTGCAGCAGCAGAGCAATCATTTTTAGATGAATTGGCTGAAACCATTGGCAAAGATCCGATTGACTATCGAATAGAATTGTTGAAAAAAGCAAAAAGCAATCCTGTTGGGAAAAACAATGAATATGACGCAGACAGATACATTGGCGTGCTAGAATTGGTAAAACAAAAATCCAATTGGAGTACTGCAAATAATAAAAATGCCAAAAGAGGCGTTGCCGCTTATTTCTGCCATAATTCTTATGCAGCACATGTGGTAGACATAACCATGAAAAATGGACAGCCAGTTGTTGAGAATGTTGTTTCAGCATTAGATTGTGGATTGGTAGTTAATCCAGAAGGCGCAAAAAACATGGTTGAAGGTGCTGTTGTAGATGGCATTGGGAATGCTTTGTATGGTGGACTCCGCTTTGAAAATGGGGTGCCTATGCAAAAGAATTTCAATCAATATAGGATGATAAGGCATAAAGAATCGCCTAAAAAAATTGACATCCATTTTGTGCAGAACAATGTTGACCCAACCGGCTTGGGAGAACCTCCCTTCCCCCCTATTTTTGGTGCATTAGCCAATGCTTTGTACAAAGCCACAGGCAAACGTTTTTACAATCAACCGTTCATAAACGATCTAAACAAAAGCTAATTAACCTTAAATAGTATAAATAAAAAAGATTGCTGTAGAGCAGTCTTTTTTATTTAAGATTCAAACTTGATTATCATGAAAAAATTTATCATTCTCTTTGTTGTTTTAACAACTTCATTTACAACCCAAACTTTCTGTCAAAATACATCAGCTTCAGCATCGGTTAAAAATGGCCAATCGGTTTATGAAAGTTATTGCATTTCTTGCCACATGGAAGACGGCAAAGGAATAGAAGGAGTCTTTCCTTCATTGGTAAAAACCGGCAATCTTACTGATAAAAACAAGTTGGTTAAAATCATTTTACTGGGTTTAAGAGGACCAATTTCTGTAAAGGGCACTAAGTATGATGCAGAGATGGCGGGTATAAGTATGTCCGACCAAGAAGTTGCTGATGTCATCAATTATATCAGAAATTCATGGGGCAATAAAGCGCCTCTGATGAAATTGAATGAAGTTGAAGTAGCTAAAAAGGCAGTAGTTAAAGGATATCAACCTTATTAATTTGTGATTGAATAAGTGTTCAATTTTTTTCCCAAAATATGACTATACTACCCAAGAATATCAAAAAAGGAAAATCAATAAAGTGGCTATTGTTATTGAAAATTGTGGAATTGACAGATAAAATACGTTCTTGATATTTTTTGTAACTTAGCTTAATTCTAAAAATCAAATTCCAAAAAATGCATTCTGAAAATATTAACCCTCAGATTTTCATAGATAACAGAAAAAGATTTACTTCCAAAATGGAAAAAAACAGCATTGCCATTTTCAACAGCAATGATGAAATTCCTAGCAATGGAGATGCCTTATATACGTTCAAACAAAATACAGATTTATATTGGCTTACAGGCATTCGTCAGGAAGACACCATGCTAATTTTATTTCCTGACCATCCCGAGAAAAAATACAGAGAAACGTTGGTTTTAGTTCGTCCCAATGAATTAAAAGAAAAATGGGATGGGAAAAGACACAGAGCCAATGAAGCAACTCAACTTTCAGGGATAGAAACAATAGTTTGGTTAGATTCACTCGACGGATTACTCCAACCACAGATACATTTGGCAGATAATATTTATCTCAATACCAATGAAAATGATAGAAAAGCGAACTTGTTGAAAGTGCGTGACTATCGCTTTGCAGAAGAGATGAAATCGCGCTACCCTTTGCACAATTACCTACGTGCTGCTAAAATAATGAATGAATTAAGGGCCATAAAATCGGCTCATGAAGTAGCTGTAATTCAACAAGCCATCGACATTACAGAAAAAACATTCAGAAGATTGCTAAAATTCATCAAGCCCGGTGTTTGGGAAAATGAAATAGAAGCAGAAATCTACCACGAATTCATGATGAACCGTTCGGCCGGACCTGCCTATGGTTCAATAATTGCTGGCGGCGACAGAGCTCGGACCTTGCACTATGTTGCAAATAACCAACAATGTAAAGAAGGGGAATTGATATTAATGGATTTTGGGGCTGAATATGGTGGATATTGTGCCGA
>CANLED010000022.1 GCA_947489175.1 Chitinophagaceae bacterium
TTGACTTACAGCAACAAAAGAGGCTGAAATGAACAGAAACAGGATGATCGTTTTCTTCATAATTTTATGTTTTAACTAGGTTATAAATGTAGTAATTTTTAATCAAGCTCCCATCAAACCTTAAACTTTATACCCTAAACTATTTCCCCGAACTCACCAGTCTCTTTATTCTTCTTCACATTCTTTCCATCGAATATTTTTCCATTCATCGCCACATAAACACCGTGAGGCAGTGATTGCACATAGGCCAACGCACTACCCAGGTTAAACAATCCATCAGAACTACCGAATTTATAAGGCACCATAGCACCTGTGAGTACAATGGTTTTGTCTTTAACCCTATCAGCGAGTACTGATGCGGTGAATGCCATGGTATCGGTTCCATGTGTGATTAAAATTTTATCTTCTTTAGATGAATTACAAGCTTCTGAAATTTGTGACCTCAAAACATCAGTCATGTCCAAACTATCTATCATCATGAGGGTAGAGATTGATAAATCGAGTTTGCACCTGCCTAATCTTAACATCTCTTGCACATGGGTGTCTTTAAAAAACAAATCACCAGTTAGTTCATTGTATTCTTTGTCGAAAGTTCCACCTGTTACAAAAATTCTTATGGGCATATTTTCACTTTAACTTAAAAATTAGTAATTCACTCAATGATTTAAAAATCAATAGGGAGGGGTTTGAGCCCTCCCTATTAAAGATAATACTATGTTGCTGCTTTTTATTTCCTTTCAAGCAATTTGAAGAACTGGTCAAGCTGTGGAAGAATTACGATACGCGTTCTCCTGTTTGCAGAACGACCTTCAGCTGTTGCGTTATCTGCAATAGGATGGAATTCAGCACGTCCTGCAGCAGCCATTTGCACTGGATTGATACCGTATTGTTTTTGAAGCAAACGTACAATAGTTGTAGCACGCTTTACACTCAAATCCCAATTATCTGATACCTCTTTATTGCCTGTCAATGCAACATTATCTGTATGCCCTTCAACCATAAATTCAATATCAGGCTGGTTTTTCAACACCATGGCTACTTTTCCCAAAACAGTCTTTGCTGCATCATTAACATCATAGCTTCCAGTTTTGAACAACAGTTTATCAGAAATATCTACATATACAACTCCTTTATCAACCTTAATATTGATATCCTTGTCGTTCAAATTTCCTATTGCTCCTTTCAAATTCATCACCAAAGCCATATTCAATGAGTCCTTGCGGGCTGCTGCAGACTGAATGCTTTGAATGTAAGAATCTTTAGATCCGATGTTGTCTAAAGATTTTTTTATACTCTCTGCCTGCGATGAAGAAATAACAGATAGGTCTTCAAGTTGTCTGATGGTTTGGTTATTGTTCTTCTTCAAAAATTCGTTTTGTTCTTTCATTGCACCCAACTGAGATTCAAGCTGTGCCAAAGCAATTGCTTTGTTGCGCTCTAAATCAGCCTTTTCATCTTTACATGCCTTTAAGTCTTTTTGTGTTCCAATAAGTGAATTGTTCAAATTATTGTACTTCCCAGTTAGTGACTGAAATTTCTTTGAACTTACGCAAGAAAACAAAGTAACTGCTAAGAATAAAGGCAAAATTGATAATCTATTTTTCATCATATTACAATTTAAATGATTTTAATGGATTACAAATATACTCTTTGAAGGTTAAATTATCATCTTTGAAAACTTCAAATCAACTATTTGGAATAAACTACTTTTCATCATCTTTATCTACAACTTTCAAAAATGCACTTCTTCTGGGTGCTGGCATTTGACTATTTTCTCCTTTTACAGCTTTCCAAATTACTTCATTAAACTCCATGTCGTTTACCCTATCCTCCTTTGAAAAATCAAAACCCATGCTCTTCTTGGCAAGTGCATTCATTTTCACATTTTTTTCGTTTAAATCAACTTTGGCAGGAATTGACTGAAATGGTTTCAAATTCGGGGTTTTGCTGAAGCTTCTCCACATGGGCACAGCAGCTGCATCATATTGTGTCATTGGGGGCAAACCAAGTATCAACTCCATAGTTCTCAACATGGATGTTGTGCTGTATGGCGTATGATCTACAAATCCTCTTTTTACATAACCTCCAGCAACGTAAGCCGTGGTTCTGTGCGCATCCACATGGTCTGGTCCATTTTGAGCGTCATCTTCAACAATGAAAATGGCTGTTTCCTTCCAAATTGGTGATTTTGAGAGGTATTCTACAAATAGACCTACTGCCCAATCATTGTCAGCCACATGTGCAAATGGCGTAGGTCTTCCTACACTAAGTCCTTCTGTATGGTCATTGATAAACCTAAGGGTATTCATTTGCGGAACTGCGTTGATGGCATACAATGAATCAAATTCTCTCCTCCATTGGTTAAAACGGGTAGTATCCCTTACTTTTTCATCCCAGCTTGTAAAGTATGGACAAAAATGTCCTTCTAGAACAGGGATATTGGCTTTATAATCATCCGCAAATTCCCCGTAAGTTCTGTAACTAACATTGTTTCTTTTGCACAAATCCCAGATAAATCCACCTTTATTATTGGCCACAACCCTTGTTCCTTCTGCATTGTATTCACCACCTCGTCCACCATAACTCGTTGGCCAATTCTTCTCTAAAAAATCTGTTGCATAAGCTCCAAAAGTCCAGTTATGCCCATCCGCACTCACCTCACCATCCACAAAGAAATTATCAAGCAATACAAATTCATTCACCAAAGCATGTTGATTTGGGGTGATGTCTTCACCAAATAAAACCAAACTTGTATCTCCATTGCCTTTTTTAACATCCCCCAAAACTTGATCATAGGTTCTGTTTTCTTTCACAATATAAAAAACATGCTTTATGGGTGAACTGTCTCCAACCTTCATAGGAATTGGGTTTCCTATTTCTCCAAGAGCTGTTAATTCTTTGTCTTTTGTATACGGAGAATTGCTGTAAACCGATTTTGAATAGATGGCCATTTCTTGTGGCTTTGGTTCATCAATGATGCTCATCGTTCCTTTGAACAATCCACCAATGTATTGAACTTCCTCAGGTTTTAAGTCACCTGATTTTTGATAGGCAACTTTTTGTCTTTTTGCAACAGGGTTTGGACCTTTTGGATTAGGCATTGAAGTAAATCCTTTTCCATTGGAAACAAAGATTTTTTTACCCAATACCTTAACATTGGTTGGATACCAGCCAACTGGAATGAATCCAAGTGAGCTGCTCTTACCGGGAATAGACACATCAAAAACGGCCAATGAATTGTTATCGGCATTGGCGATATAAAGACGCTTTTCATCTGCTGAAAGAGATACACCATTAGAAGTGGCTCCAGGTACAGCATCCGCAAACAGCGCAGCATTCAGGGTTTCAATCACTTTCATGGTAGATGTTTGAATAACAGATACGGCATTGTCGTTTGCATTGGCCACAAACAAATAATCCCCTTTTTTTGTCATGCAAATCTCATTGGGATTATCTCCAACGACCACACGAGCACTAACAGCATAATCTTTTGTATTTACCCGAAGCACTTGATCACCACCCCAAACTGAAATGTACAACTGATCTTTCTTTGGAGAAAGTACACAAGAATATCCTTCCGCACCCAATGACATTTTATGCAGGATTGCTTTGGTAGAGGTATTGATTACATAAAGACTGCTGTCTTCTGTGGTTACTGCGAATAGTTTATTGGACTTATTATCAACTGCAATTCCAGCAGGAGCTATTTTTTTAGGCCACGGTTTTCCCAATAAGAAACTATCCGTAAAAACCAACTTGTTTTCAATTATACTATATTGATTGATGCGGTTATCATTACCACCTGAAACATAAAGTGATTTATCATCATCAGAAAACGCAAGTCCATACCAAGCTTTCGGAATAACCAATGTATGCAAAACTTTTTCTGCCACTGGATCTATCAGTTGAATCGATTGAATGCTTTGTCCATTGTTCGTTACCGCCATTTTTTTACCATCATGAGAAACGGCTATGTTTAAGGGAAGATCACCCAGTGGAAATTGACGACCTGCTGGACTAAGTGACCAACCATTTGGAAGAACAACTGGTGTTGGGAGTTGTGCGAAAGAAATCAATGCAGTAAAAAAGAAAAAGAGTGAAAATGTGATGGATTTTTTCATGATGATTATTTCTTATTGAATAACCATAAATGTAAGGATGTTGGGAAGAAATTTACAAGTTCAAACAATCGTTAATCAATATATAATATGAGCATAGCCAATCAATCATAAAAATAGTGTGGTAATGAGGATGTGCAAATCTAATTTTGAATTGCGTTAAAATAATCATTAAATTTATCAATAGTTTTAACCGGTTGCTGCCGGAAACAGTTTGTTTGTTTTCTCATGTCTACCCTGCTATTTTTCTAAATAGCAGGGTTTTTTGTTAAAACACGGATTTTTACGAGAAAAACACTAAATAATTTAGTGAAAAAAATACTAAATTTATTAGTCTATCTATTTTTAAGCTATTATCTTTACATCCTAAAATTAATTTGTTATGTCTAACACTGAAAAATTAAAGGCGCTGAAACTTACGCTAGATAAGATTGAAAAGGACTATGGAAAGGGGAGCGTGATGATGATGAATGAAAAAGGTGAAGCAGAGATGGAAGTAATTTCTACAGGTTCAATTGGCTTAGATATTGCTCTAGGCATCGGCGGATTACCGAAAGGAAGGGTTATTGAAATATATGGACCAGAAAGTTCTGGTAAAACCACCGTTGCTATACATGTTATTGCAGAAGCACAAAAAAAAGGTGGAATGTGTGCCATCATTGATGCGGAACATGCGTTCGACAGTGGTTATGCCAAAAAATTAGGTGTTGATGTTGACAACCTGCTGATATCTCAACCTGATTATGGTGAACAAGCCTTGGAAATTGCCGATAGGTTGATTTTATCTGGTGCTCTTGATGTAGTGGTAATCGACTCTGTAGCAGCGCTTGTTCCAAAGAGTGAATTAGAAGGTGAAATGGGTGATAGCAAAATGGGGCTTCATGCAAGATTGATGAGCCAGGCACTCAGAAAACTGACCGCCACCATCAGCAAAACGAATACCATTTGTATTTTCATCAACCAGCTGAGAGAAAAGATTGGTGTTATGTTTGGCAATCCTGAAACAACAACAGGTGGTAATGCACTCAAATTTTACGCCTCAGTGAGGTTGGATATACGCAGGGCTGCACAAATCAAAGATGGCGATGAAGCTATAGGAAACCGTGTAAAAGTGAAAGTTGTTAAAAATAAAGTGGCACCGCCTTTCAGGTCTGCTGAATTTGACATCATCTTCGGAGAAGGTATCTCTAAAGTTGGTGAAATCATAGACATGGGCGTTGAATTGGGTATCATCAACAAAAGTGGAAGCTGGTACAGTTATGGCACAGACAAACTTGGACAAGGTCGTGATGGTGTAAAACAAATCATGACAGACAATCCAGAAATGGCAAACGAAATCGAAGGAAAAATTCGTGAAAAAATAAAAGAAATGCAAGCTTCTTAATTTATGGTTGGTGCTTTGATGTGAAACCGTATCCCAGAAATAGATGGGATGCGGTTTTTTTATTTAATTTCACTAAAGAAGAAATAATATGACGAAAAAGAAAAAAATCGGAGAAAGAAAACGCATTGCGTTAGTTGCTCACGATAATAAAAAGAAAGACATCATCGAATGGGCCATATACAATAAAAATGCACTCACTAGACATGAACTTATTGCAACTGGAACAACAGGTTCACTACTTGAAGATGCGCTTGATAGGCCGTTGAAAAAATTACTCAGTGGTCCACTGGGTGGAGATCAGCAATTGGGTGCCATGATTGCTGAAGGTCATATTGATGTACTGATATTTTTTTGGGATCCTATGGAAGCACAGCCACATGACCCAGATATCAAAGCACTGTTAAGGGTAGCTGTAACTTACAACATACCCTTTGCATGCGATAGAAGCACAGCAGATTTCATCATGACATCCCCATTGATGTCTGAAGAATACAATTGTGTTATCCCAGATTACTCCATGTACCTGAAAAGAAAAATTTAATCAATCAAATAAAAAAATTGGATGAAAATATTACTCTTCCTCTCATTGATAATTTCCACTTCAACCTTTTCTCAAGACACATTGACGAAAAAAGACATCATCAGCGCATCTAAATTACTTGATGTGAAGTATAGTGAAAAGGAAATAGAAATGATGTATCCAGATGTAAAAGACAACATCGTTGATTATAAAAAAATGCACGCTATTGGATTAAATAACAGCGTGGGCATGAGCATTTTTCAAAGAGTAAGTCCAAAATCCCTAACCAAACAAGAAAAATTAAAATGGAGTTATGATAAAAAAATAAAACTACCATCTAACAAGAATGACCTTGCATTCTTCTCAATCAACCAGCTAGGCTCCTTGTTGAGGAATAAGCAAATAACATCTGTTGAACTCACAAAATTCTTCATCAACAGGTTAAAACAATTTGGAGACAGCTTGCAATGTGTTGTTAGCCTAACAGAAGAAATTGCCATGGAACAAGCCAAACTAGCCGATGAAAATTTCAAAACCAATGTTGATAAAGGTCCATTGCAAGGCATTCCCTATGGACTAAAAGATTTATTTGCTGTCTCCGGCACCAAAACAACTTGGGGGGCACAACCATACAAAGACCAAATTATAGATCAAGATGCATTTGTGTACACCAAACTAAAAGAGGCAGGGGCCGTAATGGTTGCAAAATTCACCTTAGGAGCTTTGGCGATGGGCGATTATTGGTTTGGCGGAAGAACAAAAAACCCGTGGAACCTTGAACGTGGCTCCAGTGGCTCATCAGCAGGTTCAACGTCTGCAACAGTAGCAGGCTTGATACCATTTGCGATTGGCACAGAAACTCATGGGTCAATCATTTCTCCCAGCCATACTTGTGGAGCAACGGGACTTCGACCAACATTTGGGTCTGTTAGCAGAACGGGCACTATGACACTAAGTTGGAGCCTTGATAAGGTTGGTCCAATCTGTCGAAGTTCAGAGGATGCAGCCACCGTTTTTGCATACATTCATGGAACTGATGGCCTAGATCCAAGTGCTACAGAAGCTCCTTTTAATTATACAACCAAAAAAGATATAAAAGCACTAAGGGTAGGCTATGCCAAGAATTATTTTGACAAATTAGACAGTACTTCAGAAGAGTTGCAAGTGTTAAAGGAATTGAGGTCGCTCGGCATTGACATAAAACCGATAAACTTCCCTGATTCAGAAGTGTATAAGTTCGACATGATAGGCATGGTGATTGGTGCTGAGTCGGCTGCAGCGTTTGATGAGTTCACACGCACAGACTTAGATGATCAAATGACCAAGCAAACAAGGTATGACTGGCCAAACTATTTCAGGGTATCTAGAACAATACCAGCCGTAGAATACATCAATACAAACAGGCACAGAAGCATCTTGATGCAAAAAGTAAACCAAGTAATGGAAAATTTTGATGTTATCATCACTCCAAGTTTTGCAGGAAAGCAATTGTCGATCACCAACCTAACTGGACATCCTGCTCTTTGCATGCCCATCGGATTTACAAAACAAGGGAGCCCCAACAGCATTACTTTTCTAGCAAATTTATTTAAGGAAGAAGACCTGTTGGCATTCGGAAAATATTTTCAAGACAATACAAAATATGAAGATGTACATCCCCCTAAATTCAAATGAAAAATAGGGTGTAATTTTGCACAATGTCCTTTAATTTACAATCACCATACTCACCAGCAGGCGATCAGCCTACGGCAATCACACAACTTGTTGAAGGGTTGAATGATGGCGAGCGTTATCAAACTTTGCTGGGTGTAACAGGCTCGGGCAAAACGTTCACAATTGCCAATGTGATACAACAGGTTCAGAAACCCACACTGGTGCTTACCCACAACAAAACGCTGGTAGCGCAGTTGTATGGAGAATTTAAACAGTTTTTTCCAGACAATGCAGTAGGGTATTTTGTTTCTTACTACGATTATTATCAGCCGGAGGCTTATATGCCAGTGAGCGATACCTACATTGAAAAAGACCTTGCAATAAATGAAGAGCTTGATAAACTCAGGCTGCACGCAACTTCTGAACTTTTAAGCGGCAGGAGAGACATCATTGTTGTAGCTTCTGTAAGCTGTATTTATGGAATGGGAAACCCCACAGAATTTGAAAATGGCATCATCAGAATCCATAGAGGTCAGGTTATTAGCAGACAAGGCTTTTTGCACTCCCTTGTAAATGCCCTTTATAACAGAACACAAATTGAGTTTACCAGAGGAACTTTTCGTGTTAAAGGAGATACTGTCGACATCAATTTACCATACTTAGATTTTGGGTATCGCATCACTTTCTTTGGAGATGAAATTGAATCGATCGATACACTGGAAATATTATCAGGGAAAAGAATTGGAACAGTAGATAATGCTGCCATTTTTCCTGCCGCACTTTACCTTGCACCCAAAGAAATGATAAATCAGGTTATTTCTGAAATACTTGATGAATTACGTGGGCAGGTAGAATACTTCAAAGCAAGCGGAAAATTCATAGAAGCGCAAAGATTAAGCGAGCGCGTGAACTATGACATTGAAATGATCAAGGAACTGGGTTATTGCAATGGCATTGAAAACTATTCAAGGTTCTTTGACAGAAGAAAGCCCGGAACACGGCCCTTCTGTTTGTTAGACTATTTCCCAAATGATTTCCTATGTGTGATTGATGAAAGTCACCAAACAATTCCACAAGTCAGCGGAATGTATGGAGGTGATAGAAGCCGAAAGTTGGTGTTGGTTGATTATGGCTTTAGGTTGCCAGCATCATTGGATAATCGTCCACTCAACTTCGGTGAATTTGAAGACCAGTTGAACCAAGTAATCTTTGTTTCAGCAACACCTGGCGAATATGAGTTACAAAAAACCGAGGGGGTGGTAGTAGAACAGGTTGTAAGACCAACAGGACTATTAGATCCACCAATAGAAGTTAGGCCAAGTATCAATCAGGTAGATGATTTATTGGATGAAATTGACAAGACAGTCAAAAAAGGAGACCGCGTATTGGTAACGACGCTCACCAAAAGGATGGCAGAAGAGATGGATAAATACCTTCAGCGTATCAACATAAAATCCAAATACATACACAGTGATGTGGACACATTGGATAGGGTAGAGATTTTGCGACAGTTGCGGTTGGGAGAAATTGATGTGTTGGTAGGCGTAAATTTATTGAGGGAAGGGTTGGATTTACCAGAAGTGTCGTTGGTAGCCATATTGGATGCTGACAAAGAAGGTTTCCTAAGAAATGAACGGTCGTTGACACAGACAGCTGGACGTGCAGCAAGGAATGTGGACGGCAGGGTAATTTTTTATGCGGATAAAATTACAGGGAGCATGCAAAAGACGATGGATGAAACGGATCGAAGAAGGATTAAGCAAGTAGAATTCAACATAAAAAATAACATCACACCTAGAACCGTCATCAAAAGCAAAGAACAAGTATTTGCGCAAACTGCAGTTTTGGAAATTAAAGGGTATGATGAAAACAGCAATTTGGTTACAATAGCACAAGACAATGCAAGTTCTGTGGCGGCAGAAGAACAAGCAGATTATGTAACGATACCTCAAATGGAAAAAAACATCGCTAAAATCAAGAAAAGTATGGAAAAAGCGGCTAAAGATTTGGATTTCATGGAGGCCGCACGGCTAAGGGATTTGATGTTTGAAGGAAAGAAGAAACTAGAAGCGATGAGCAACGCTTAAGCTAACTCAGTTATCATATTTTTTACCTAAATTCATTTCATAAATAATACACATGCGTTTTAAAATACTATGTTCATTGGCTTTTTCCATGCTACTTGTAGCCAATTCAAATGCCCAAAAACTAAAACAAAGGTTGAAAGATTTGTCACTTGAAACAATGGAAGGTTTTCAGTCACCAACAGACAATTGGAAAATAATAGGTGATGTACAAGGCAGTTTTGGAGACACCATCTTAAACACAGCAAAAGGAAAGGGTATCTTATTCAATAACTACTCAAAAAGCATTCAAAACCAAAGCAAATATAACCTCTTCACCAAGCTAGAGCATGGTGATATCTATATTGAATTTGATTTGATGATACCCAAAGGGTCAAATTCTGGAATCTATTTACAATCTAGGTATGAAATTCAGATAAATGACAGTTGGGGAGTAAAAATTCCAACCTCAAGCGACATAGGCGGGATATATGAAAGATGGAAGAATAACAAAGGATTTGAAGGAAATGCACCGCTGAAAAATGCTGCATCAGCACCAGGACTTTGGCAACACATGGAAATATCTTTCCAAGCACCAAGGTTTGATGCAAGCGGTAAAAAAACGATGCCTGCAAAATTCAACTTTGTAAAACTCAATGGCATTATTCTTCATGAAAATATTTTTGTAAGCGGACCAACACGCGTAGCCGTTTCAGAAAAAGAAACAGCATTTGCTCCTTTGATGATTCAAGGAGACCATGGCATGATTGCCATCAAAAATATCAAATATGCTCCACAGGACGACCTACAAGCAACTTTGACAGACATTAATTATAAATATTTTGAAAATTCAGCAAAAACACCAGAAGAAGCCAATAAAACAAAACCCACCAGCCAAGGAGTTGCAAAAAATATTGACTCAAGACTTGCATCAGCAAAGGACAAATATTTCATTCAATTTGAGGGAAAATTAAATGTTCCAACCAAAGATGCATACCTATTTACAACATATTTTACAGGTGATGGTAGTCTAGAAATAGACGGGGAAACAGTGATACCAAAAGGGTGGACATGGATTGGAGCAGATCCATTTTATGGTACAACTGAACTTGAAGCTGGAACTCATACCCTTAAATTATGGGTAAGCAAAGATGTTAATTGGGCACGGACGGGATTGTCGTTATACATAGAAAAAGCAAACAGCAGGGCGGTTGCATTGCACGCGCCTGCATCAATACCAGAGAGGGGTCCAGCCCCTTTGATTGCCGTACGTTCTGAGAAAGAACCTGAAATCATTCGGTCGTTCATGATGCACAAAAACAAAAAGTTAACACATGTGATGTCTGTAGGCGATCCGTCTCAAATGCATTATTCTTATGACCTTATGCAAGGCGGGATGTTGCAAGTTTGGAAAGGAGATTTCCTCAATGCAACAGATATGTGGTACGAGCGTGGAGAACCACAAACAGCAACTGCTTTGGGAGCTCCAATAGTGATGGCAGGAAATTGTCCCATTTACGAAAAGACAAACAAACAAGACTCTGTTGTAGATTATCAATACAAGGGTTACACATTAAATGAGTTAAGACAACCCACCTTTAACTATGCCTACAAAACTATGCAGGTTCAAGATAAAATCACACCCAATGAAAAATTAAAGGGGTTGAACAGGGTGATAACTGTAAGCGGTGAAGGCAAAGAAAAAGTGATGGTCCGCATCGCTCAGGGAACTGCTATAACCCCATTGGGCAGTGGATTGTATGGCATCAACAACCAGGCTTATTACATACAAATTGCACCGGGGATTGTTCCAAAAATAGAATCATATAATAACCAATTGGTATTGTTAATGCCTGCAGCTGAAGCCATACAATATCAAATAATTTGGTAGAATTTTTTATATAGCTGCATAGGTTGGAAAGATTATATTTTCACCCTATGCAGCATACTCATTTTAAAGTGCTAATTTTGCAAGGCATGCGACCAGACTTTCCTTCAAAAATTTTCAATGACAAAGGCGATAACTTCTGTTGCCTGATGAGGTCGCTTGCTGAAATCAACTGAATTTAACATTGATGCATTAAGGCTTAAGAAGTTGAACTATAACTAAGTTTTACTCCGCCCATAAGTTTATATTCCTCATTCCCACTCAATTAAGTTCATGGAAAGATTAGATTCCTTCATAAAGAAGATAGAAGAGCGTTCAAAAACATATATTGGCTACCCAGTAGCTACAGACTACGACTACAAAGAATTATATCCATTTTTAGAATACAGTTTGAATAATGTGGGTGATCCATTTATTGCATCAAACGATATGCAGGCAAAAGAATTTGAGCGTGAAGTAATAGAATTCTTTTCCGAAATATTCAAAGCACCGGTAGATAACCATTGGGGATATGTTACCAATGGTGGATCTGAAGGAAATCTATATGGTTTGTATGTAGCGAGGGAAATCTACCCCACTGGAATGGTTTACTATACAGAATCAACACATTACAGTGTCCAGAAAAACATTCACTTGCTGAACATGGAAAGCATCGTAATCCGATCTCAACCCAATGGGGAAATGGATTATGAAGACTTTGAAGTTACGCTACAAATGAATAGACACCGTCCTGTCATAGTAATGGCAAATATTGGAACAACCATGACGGAAGCAAAAGACAGCATTCCAATCATCAGGAATTATTTAAAAAAATACGCCATAAAAAGCTCGTATATCCACTGCGACGGTGCATTGGCTGGCGCTTATCTTCCATTGCTGGGCGACGATGATTTCAATTTTGAGCATGGGGCCGATAGCATTGCAATCAGTGGACATAAATTTTTTGGGTCACCAATCTCAAATGGACTAGTTCTTGTAAAAAAATCATACAAAGAAAGAATAGGCAGGGCAATTCCCTATATTGGAACCTTAGATACAACGATACCTGGTTCAAGATCTGGCATTAACTCAATGATACTTTGGTATGCCATTCAAAAATGGGGCAAAGAAGGAATGCTAAAAAGGGCTAAAAATTGTCTTGAAAATGCAGCCTTTCTGCGCGAAAAACTCAATGAAATTGGAATTGCAGCATGGAGCAACCCCAATGCCTTGACAGTTGTTTTTCCAAAACCAACTGTTCATATTTGTAAAAAATGGCAATTGGCAACGGAGAACGAGATTGCCCATGTAATTTGTATGCCAGGAATAACAAAAGAAAAATTAATGGAATTTGTGGATGATTTAAAGATGAATAAGTAGCTAGAAGGGTTTAAGCATTTTAGCAATAAATTCATATCCCTGTGTCGAAAAAACACAGGGATTTTTTGTGTTACCAAGCATATAAATCAATAAAATAGAAGATAAATTTTTTAATGGGAGTTACAAATAGAATTATTGCCAATCAATTTGAATTTTCGATTAACTTTAGGATCAATCTATAATTTACAATCGATGTCCAAAAAGTCGTTCTCCCTCGCAGTAATATGCTTGTCCATAGCAACATTGTCTTTTTCTCAAAAGAATTCCACTCAATCAGAAAAAGATTTCTATTCAATTAGAACAATTTCAATTCCAGAAGAGGTAAAACTAGAAGTTGGTGGAGTTGCCATCATGCCGGATGGTAGAATAGCAGCCTCAACAAGAAGAGGAGAAATATGGATCATTCAAAATGCTTATGGAACAGGTGCTCCACATTTTACCAAGTTTGCCTCCGGACTTCATGAAGTATTGGGGTTGGCATATAGGGATGGTGCATTCTATTGCACCCAACGTGGGGAACTTACAAAAATTGAAGATAAAAACGGAGATGGCAAAGCTGATTCATATACCCCAATATCCATTTTCCAGTTGAGTGGCAACTACCATGAATATGCGTATGGACCGGTGTTCGACAAAAAAGGGGACATGTATGTAACCCTCAATGTTGCTTGGGTTGGATATGGAGATGGGCTTGGCAAATGGCATGGATGGTTGCTAAAGATTAAAAATGATGGCGTTATAGAGCCCATAGCTACAGGTCTACGTTCACCTGCAGGGTTTACTGTCAACAGCAACAACGATGTGTTTTACGGAGAGAACCAAGGTGATTGGGTAGGAAGCGGACGTGTTACCCACTTAGAAAAAGGTGATTTCGCCGGAAATGCAGGTGGATTAAATTGGACCAAAGAGCCAGAATCTCCATTGAAACTAACTAAAGAAGACCTGAAAGTGGTGGACAATG
>CANLED010000023.1 GCA_947489175.1 Chitinophagaceae bacterium
AGTTTGAACCAGCCTGCTCCACTAACAGACACCATGGATCTTATAGTTAGGGATACGTTGAAGTCTGTAATGTCCATCAAAGAAATTCAATCATTTAATGGCAAAGCAGGATGTGAGCGATATATCATCAGTCAATGTAACAGTGCGATCAACATCCTTGAAGTTTTCGCTTTGTTTGTGATGGGAGGATGGAAAAAAGATGTTGTTACAGTTGACGTTGTGCCTTTGTTTGAAACCATCGAGGATTTGAAAAAAGCGGCAGCAGTGATGAGCGAATTATACAGTTTCCCAATTTATAGACAGCATTTACAAAAAAGAAAAAATCGACAAACCATCATGCTCGGGTTCAGCGATGGTACCAAAGATGGCGGTTATTTGATGGCAAATTACAGTATCTACAGTGCCAAGCAGGAATTAACCGCTATCTCGGCAAAATTTGGGATTGATATTATTTTCTTTGATGGAAGGGGAGGACCGCCTGCACGTGGTGGTGGGAAAACGCATAAGTTTTATGCATCTATGGGCAGTGATATTGCAAACAAGGAAATTCAATTAACGGTGCAGGGACAGACGGTTAGTTCAAATTTTGGCACTACCGCTGCTGCACAATTTAATATTGAGCAATTGATTCATGCCGGAATTGGAAATGAAATATTCTCCGATGGATCCAGTACATTCAGTGAAGAGGAAAAAAGCCTGATGCAACAGCTTGCAGAAGAAAGTTATCTTTCTTACAAAGCGTTAAAAGAGAATCCCAATTTTCTTGAATATTTAGTGCATGTGAGTCCCCTTCGTTTTTATGCAGAAACCAATATTGGAAGCCGGCCAACTAAAAGAGGAACTGGGGCTAGATTAGCGTTGCAAGATTTGCGTGCTATTCCATTTGTTGGTGCTTGGAGTCAGTTGAAACAAAATGTAACAGGTTATTATGGCGTAGGAACAGCGCTTAAGAAAATGGAAGAGCGGGGTATGATGCAAGAGCTGAAAGCACTTTACCAGCGTTCTGCATTTTTTAGGACTTTGATAGACAATTGCGAGATGGCCATGAAAAAATGTTTTTTCCCACTGACTGCTTTTCTTGCCGATCATCCAACCTATGGTGAATTGTGGAGAAGCATCGAGCAGGAATTCGATCTTACCAATCGTTATATTTTGATGTTGTCTGGGAAAACGGAATTGATGGCAGATTATCCAATCGAAAAACTCTCCATACAGATGCGTGAACGGATCGTTTTGCCAATCACAACGATTCAACAATATGCTATCACAAAAGTGAGGGAAATGGAAGAACGGAACATCCCATCTCCACTTAAAAGTGGGTATGAAAAGTTGGTGATGAGGTGTTCGTTCGGAATCATCAATGCGGGACGAAACTCTGCATAGTTTAAGGTTTTTGGTTTAAAGTTTAAACTTTAAACCAAAAACCTTAAACTAACATAGCTATTCCTCGCCAGGGTGGTTTGCATGCAATTTCTTCTCTACCAGTTCAAAAATCCATGTTAGCAGAACAATCAAGAGTGTCAAAATAACAGGAGTAAGGTACATGTTGCTTCCAATTAAGATACTGATGCCGCTCATAGCCCAGATAAAGGCGGCTGTGGTTACTCCAGTAACTTTTGTGTCGGATTTTACAATGGCGCCGGCTCCCAAAAAACCAATTCCGGTTGCAATTTGCCCTATTATGCGTGTAGGGTCTATTTGTGGATTTTTTTCAGCTATATAAAATCCTAGGGAAGCATAAATTGTGCATCCTACACAAATCAATATAATTGTTCTGATTCCAGCAGGTTTGTGCCTGATTTCCCTCCCATAGCCAACAACGAAACCGCAAAATGTTGCTGTTAGAAATTGGGGCAACAGCCTGTAAAGCAAGAATTCGAATTCAGTATTGTAGGAATTCATTTTCAGGATTTTGAGGGAAATTAAGTCAGTAAATAGTCATTTTATTTTTTACAACTGATTTTATCACTATTATTTATTGTAAAAGAGTTTCTTTATTTAACTTCACGCAAAGTTTTATTTATGAATATTTTTGTTGCTGGTCTTCCTTATGATCTTGATGATGCAGAATTGGAAGAAATATTTGAAAAATTTGGCCAGGTGAAGACAGCAAAAGTTGCAATCGACAAAGAAACAGGTAAGAGCAGGGGATTTGGATTTGTGGATATGCCAGTAAAGGAAGAAGCAATGGAAGCAATTGAGAACCTCAACGATATCAACTTGGGCAAGAAGCCTCTTGTTGTAAAAGCTGCCGAAGACCGTTCTTCTGGGGGTAGTGGTGGTGGACAACCCAGTGGTGGTGGTGGATTTAACCGCAGACCTTCTTCTGGTGGTGGTGGAAATTATGGTGGCGGCGGATTCAACAACAGCCGGTATTAGTTTAAGGTTTTTGGTTTAAAGTTTGTTTATTAAACTTTAAACCAAAAACTTTCAACTATTCGCATCTTGCCACACAATTACCTCTAGCATTTCTGATAATGTAATGTTGCTCGGTCTCTGTTATTTTTTCATGCTTCCCTGTGAAGCTAAGCTTTCCTTTGTTTTTTGGAAGCATGATGTCTGCAAGGATGTTTGGTGGGAGTGAAAGTTGAATGATGTACTTTCCGTTTGATTGTTCAATAATTTCCTTAATTTTTCCTTGTGGTGTGGGCAGCGTTATTGCAGCCTTCTTTAAACTTCCAATTTGTGGCTTTATCAAAACCCTTTTGAAAGCTGGTTCAATTGGTTTTATCCCCATCAAATTAAATGCTATCGCATTCGCCGGAGCTGCCCCCCATGCATGGTTCCAATCTAGGTTTGGCTTGAATTTTATATCCCACGCCTCCATTGTCATACCTGCTCCTAATTCAAGCATGTGGAACCAACTTCTTTCGCTTTTTGAAGTTAGCAATTTTAATGCATAGTCTTCCGCTCCTTCATTGTACAATGCATCTAATAAAAACTGTGTTCCATAAACACTGCAGGCCATTCCCTTGCTTTCAATGAATTTCAGCACTTGGGTTTTTTGCTGACCATCTTCTATCAATCCAAAATCTAATGCAAAAAAGTTTGCATGAAATGAACTGTGTTGGGTTGTATCTCCGTCTTTTACCAGTCCCGTTTGAGCATCAACAAAGATTTCTTTGAATGATTTTTTGATGGTGGCTGCGCGTTTTTTGTAATAAGCAGCATCTTCTTTTTTATTGAGTATTTCTGCAAACTTTTGCATCAATAAAATCGACTTATAATGAAAGGAATTTACCACACTATTGTAATCACAAAATACAAACCCATCGGATTCTCCAACATAATCAGGTCCAGCTACTTTGTTACCCCGTTGAGGCCAATCTGTAATGTCTGTCAGCGTTTCTTTTTTATCAAAGTGTACGTAATTGATAGAATTTAAAAATCCTTCTGTTTGAGGAATGGCTGTTGTGCTGATCAACTCATTTTTTCCTATTAAAGAATTGAGTGATTTTAACTTCAGTAAATCATAATATTTTTCAATCAGTTTTTTATTACCCGTAAATATATAGTCATTCCAAATCACCTGATGCATTTGTAAGTGCCATTCAGTTGGCCAAGTGGGATGCATCATCAAATGATCTATGGTGTTTCTAGCAACTTCATAAACAGAATCTACTGCGTAATGCGACAATTGATTGATGAGAGCATCGGCTTCATAAGGTATTCTTTCCCTGTCACCATCGATGTACAATCCCATGAATGATGTTGCTTTGATGGTATGTTTGCTGATGTTCCAAATTGCGTTTAAGAGACTATCTGAACTACTGAACGAAGATGCATTGTCATTGAATCTGTAATGAAAAATTTCCCTGCTGATGGACTTGCTTAAACTTGAGTTCTTGGTTTCAATTTCAACATAACGAAATGGTGTAACTAATCCTGTTGATTCTGGTACTTTGATGGCATTGTCCCTAAGGTGTTTTTTGTCTGCAACATTTGGGTAATAAATGCTGATGGGAGCATCGTTTGCCTTTACATAAGTGTACATAAAATAACGAATATTTCCTCCTGGATTTCTGTCGATTTGGCCAGATTTATCAAGTTTTTCTCCAAGATGCACAACGATGGTATCTCCTTTTTTAATCGCTGATGTATTGATTTTTACTTTTGCAAAATAAGGCAGCAAAAAGTCAAATAAAGTATTTCCGTTTTTCAGTGGAATTATATTGCCCGGACGATCTTCTTTTTTGACAACGCCTTCCGAATAAATTGTATTCTGTGAAAACAAAGAAGGCATCATCATTAAAACAAACACTACTGACAACAATATTCTAGTCATTTTTCAACCTGATTTATTCCATGAATTTACTGAAAATAAATCAGGCTGAAATGACCTTTCAATGTTTAATTTAAATGTGTTTAGTTAAGCGCAATTTTTAAATTTACTCCTGTTGGTTTTGCATTTAATTTTACACCTTCTCCTTGTTTGTACGAGCCTTGAATTATCTTATTGTTTGGAATATGAAGCTTAAATTTTACCTCCCAATCTTCTGGCCATGCTGGAAACAACATTACTTCGTTCCTTTCCGTTTGTATGAGCATGTGTTGCAGCGTAAGCATGGAAACACTTCCATGGTCTTGGTCTGGCAACCAATCGTAATTCGGGCCCCAAAATGATGGGAATCTACTTCCCTTGTGTTTCATGCTGAAGTTTTCTGTTACAGCTTGCTTTGCCGTTTGGGTTAGTCCAAGCAGCGCAGCTTGTATGCCATCTTGATGCCATCCTACAAATTTTTTGTACAGTCTGTTTTCAAAGGTTTCAATTCCTATATCTTCATTTGGCTTCCCTTTTGTAAAAAATCTATATGGGAAAACTGCATACAATTCAGGATTCTCAATGTTAACACGCTCTCCAAGATTTGATCCGGCCAACAAGACTTTCTTCCCGTTTAATAGTCCAATTGGAATTTCAGGTAATTCGGTTTGAAGTCGTTTTACAGTTGCTGTTATTGATTGGTCTTTGATGAATGCCTTGTGTTCTATTGTTTTGTTCAATACCCAATGTAAGCCTGCAATTTCTGGCAATGGGTTGGTTACTCCTTTCTGGTATGTTTCGAGTGATTGGGCTGGACTAATAAGCAGTTTTCCTTTTTCATCTCGTTCATAATGCTTGTCATAAAACGTTATGATTTCTTTGATGAATGGCAGGGCTTCTTCTTGAAAAAAACTGGCGTCATTGGTGTATTCAAAATACTCAAAAAGCATGGTGCATAACTCCAGTCCTCCCTGCCAATAATATCTTATATATAAGTTGTCTGACACACCATCTTGTTTGCCTTTTCTGTCCCATCCATAGTTATCTATCAGATAAGAACCCCAAGGGGTCAGTGTTTCAGTAAAATAGGCGCCTTCATGATTAAAGTATTTTTTTGTTCTATACTTTGCTAATGGCAATGCATTTTTGTACAAATTAAAAAATGGTTTGATGAAAGCAAGGTCTCCTGCATAAAACATGCTCCAGTAGATAAGCCTGGTATTTTGAAACCAATAATTGCCACCCCATTCCCTGTAATCTGCATCATAACCTTTCAACCCACTAGCAAGATTTTCATTTACATCTACCGTGAAAATTGAGCCATTAAATTTGATTGGCAAGGATCCTCTTCCGCTGCATGCAGTGGTATATCGCTGAAGCATATACCCTTGTGTGATTTTAAAGGTTTTTTCTGCTTCATTTTTTGAATCAACAATGATGTAATGATTGTTCCAAAAGTTTTTCCACCAAGTTTTGTGTGCATTTATTTGCGCCTGATGATTTTGTTGTGAGATGACATTGTAAGTACGAACGATATCTGCTTCCCAAGTTTTTAAATCCTTTGTTTGCATTTTTTTTACAACAACGGTGAGCGAAAAATTCTTGGTTGATGCCGCAGTCTTTAAAGTTGTATCATTGATGTTTACCAGATTTTTCCCTTTTACAAGTGCTCCAAAATGTTGGTTTATCAAGGGGTCTTTTCCTTCTTTGTTGAAGTCGCTTATGTTTTGGTTGTCGAGTGTCATCTGCCAAATGGAAGTCTTGTTTTCATGGCTCCAGATCAGTGAGTTTTTATTTTTCATAACAGTATCGACTTCCTTTAAAAAAGGCTCCTCCCGAAACGCAACCCCATATCCACTGTGCCTTTCGTTGCCTATCAAAGGAGAGGCTTCTTTTCTCCAAACTTGATTTGTTACAACTGCTGAAAATGACAAATTGCTTTTTCCTTCAATATGAATGGCTGGATTGTTTGCATCAACCCAACAGTTCAATTCAAAAACCTGGTTATTTTTTTTTGATGTTATTTTGATCATGCCTGTTTTCAAATCCAACTCTTGAAAAAAAGTTGATTCACTTAACAGATTGGGGGTAAAACTGATTTTTATTTTTCCAATTTTTAGCAGCCTTCCTATCTCACTATGCGAATCTGTTTTTGAGATAATCAATGTTAAATCACCTTTTTTATCAACCCATGCATTTGATCCTATATCCCCATTGCCTATTGGCATTGAACCCCAAGAGTTTTCACTTTGCCCTTCCCATCGAACATTGTATTTACTGATGTCTTCTTGTGAGAACACAGCAGTGATTGCTATCAAAGTTGATAGCATTGCAAATAATATTTTTTTCATGTTGGGCTATGATTATTTTCTATATTGATCTTTGTAAATACCCATTTTATCGAATGGGATTTTTTGAAAACCTGGAATTTCCTTGTACACTTTTGAACCTGCTTTAAGGTTGAAGTTGCCATTTTTCATGTCTACAAATCCCGGATCATCTTTAGTAACTAAATTGTTTTTTCCATCCATCTGCGCGTATTGGCCACCTAATAAATGTATTGGATTCTCTGGTCCTCCAACAATTACGTTGTCTGCTAGCAGATTTCCCTGTGCACGCATTCCTTGCCACTCTTTTCCTTCTTTGATTACATCGAGATATGTTATCAGACTTGGGTATTTTGTAGAATAAGGTGGTGCTCTAAAGTCAATTTCTTTTTCCAATCTTTTCCTTAACAGTCCTCCTACGTCAAAAAAATCTTTTGCTTGCGGAGCTGCCCAGGTATAGTACAATGCGGATACAACTCCTGTATGTGAAATTGGATTCACAACAATGTTGTTTTTCATGACTATGTCCCATCCTCCATTGCTGAAAACAACACCATGATTTGTGTTCATGTTTGAAAACACATTTCCAAAAATAAATACATCCGTAGATGAGTCATCGCAATAGATACCCATGTTCATTTTGCTTGCGCTGCCACAATCGTGAAAGTAATTGTAGCGCAAAATATTTCCTCTGTTGCTTGGATTCCTTCCTATATACCAAGGTGAGGTATCATCAGAGTTTCTTGTAACATCATGTACATGGTTGTATTCAAATAAATGCTCGTTGCCATGAACAAAAATCCCATGAAAATCAGAATTGTAGACTTCGTTATGCAGCAACTTATTGCCGCATCCATCTATATTTATTCCAGACCAAGTGAATTTATTCCTTCGGTTGAAATCATGAACCTTGCAATTCTCAACCACATTGTTTCCTGGGGTCAGTGTTTTTTTGTCTCCGCCACTCAAGGAAATTCCACCACTACCTGTATTGTATACATCACAGCTTAGTATTTTGTTATTTTCTCCTGCATTTCTGTTCCATGCGTTATACTTGTACATGTGGTTTTGATAACTGCCTACTTGTCGAGATACTGCAACTCCTTCATAGTCATCAACTGATGAATTTTCGTCCAACAGCTTAGCTCCTTGTCCCATAAAAATGCCGCTGGTTCCTACATTCCTTACTGTACAACCTGCAACCAGTGTGTTGTTGCAGCGCTCCATGTAGATGCCAATTCCCCTGCCTCCTTCAATTGTAAGTCCCTTTAATTGAACATTTTTTACGCCTTCAAGTGCCATGATGGGTTCTTCAAGCATGGATACTTGAATGACGGAATTTTCCATGTTTGCCGGTGGCCAAAAGTATAGCATGTTTGTTTCTTCATCTGCATACCATTCTCCTGGCATGTCCAATTCCTCCAAGATGTTGATGGCAACATAGGTTTGGAAATCTCTTCCAGTATTTACCCCATATAAGTGCGGCTTCGCCAATTTCATAATTTTATTGACTGTATCAATATAGTCAATTGGATTGTAGTCATCTGCATAACCATAGTTGAAAGTGCCCTGAATCCAAATGTTTTTTTGTCCAACCCATTTTACATGCCTGGCATCTGTATAGTTGAAAATTGCTCCCCTGTTTGATTTGTCGCCAATTCTTGGCACTGATCCTTTATCCAGCACCTTTCCTATCTTAATCATACCCTTGTTTGGGTACCTAGCCAATATCATGGGTTCCTCGTTGAAAAAAAGTTCTAATGGGGCAGGGATTACTGGCAACGTATGTCCGTACTGCCTGTGTTTTCCGAGGTTGGTTACCCCAGCGGCTTTTAGATCAACCTGCATCAATTTCTCCCTTACACTGGGTTCAACCCTGTTGAGGATTGTTTTGTCTGTTACCTTTGAGAAATTTTCTGCTCCAATCGTTTTGCTTCCTGTTATGGAAACTTTCTTCCCTGTTTCTGCCATCCAAGTTATCGGTTTTCCTGGCTCTCCTCCATCTTTTTCATCTAACACAAAGGTGTTTGAAAGGTCGTAAGTTCCTTCGTGTATGATTACTTTTAGTCCACCTTGTGGTATTTTTTTTGCTGATATTGCTTTCCTTACCAATTTCTTCGCTGCTTCCAATGTTGATACTGGCTTTGCCATTGTTCCTGTATTCACGTCTTTCCCTTTTGGTGAAACATGGATTTCCTGTGCATTAACAGTGTTTACAGAGAAAAATAAGAGCATCAAAGAAATAGAAATTTGACATATTTTCATTTGAATTTCGATTTAGTTGTTTAAATTTAAAGAGGTAAATTACTTAAAAGAGAATTGGAATTTTACGCTATGCTAAAAAAGTATATAAACTGGCTTTAGTTTCACTTGAGTTGGTGATTTGGCAAAGGGTATTTTTACAAAAAAATAAAACATAAACTCATGAAAGGATATTTGATTATTCTCCTTTCCCTTGTGCTTTGGGGTTGCGGTGATATTGAGCTGCCTAAGGATGTTGCTGAGGTTTATGAAAACCTTCCTGAGGAGGTTGATTACAACCTTCATGTTAAAAGTATTTTGTCTGACAAATGTTTCTCCTGCCATGGTCCTGATATGAAAAAACAGAAGGCAGACCTTAGGCTAGATATTGCTTCTTTTGCATACAGCAAAGTAACCGAATCTGGATTGAAAGCAATTGAGCCGGGAAATCTTTCTCGCAGTGAGTTGGTTCAACGAATATTAAGCGAAGATGTTGATTACAAAATGCCTACACCCGAATCTCATTTGGAGCTTTCTGCTTATGAAAAAGCTGTGCTGATAAAGTGGGTCAAGCAAGGGGCTGAATACAAACCCCATTGGGCTTTTGTTGCTCCAAAAGATCCTTCAATTCCTGGTGTGGATAACGACGATTGGGTAAAAAACGACATTGATAATTTCATCCTGAATAAAATAGAAAAAGAAGGTTTGGCTCCTGCAGCGCAGGCTGACAAGGAAACATTGATCAGGCGACTGAGTTTTGACATCAGGGGTATTTCTCCGGATGTAAAGGAGGTTGATGATTTTTTGAAGGATGAAGACCCCAAGGCTTATGAAAAATTGGTTGACAAATACCTTGCCTCTCATCATTATGGTGAACGAATGTCGGCCTATTGGTTGGATGTAGCCAGGTTCGCCGACAGTCATGGTTATTTGGACGACAAACACCGTGAGATGAGTCCTTGGCGCGATTGGGTCATCAGTGCCTACAACCGAAACATGCCTTTCAACGACTTCATCACTTGGCAATATGCCGGAGATCTTCTTCCAAATCCAACGCAGGAGCAGATACTGGCCACAGGCTTCAACAGAAACCACAAACAGAATTCAGAAGCTGGTATCATAGACGAAGAGTATCGTGTTGAATATGTTGTTGACCGCACCAATACACTCGGAACGGCAGTGCTGGCCATGACTGTAGGATGTGCAAAATGCCACGACCATAAGTATGATCCCATCAGCCAGAAAGATTATTATTCCATGTATGCTTTTTTCAACAGCACGTTTGAAAAGGGCGGTCCGAATTATGGGGATGAAAATGTTGTTCCTGGTCCAACCTTGATGTTAACCTCTACCCAAGATGAGTCAACCATCAGTCGATTGCAAAATAAGCTGAAGACGTTGGAGAAAATGGAAAGCGAACGATTGCTCAATGAGGAGAAAAAGCAGTTAACTTATAGCGATAATGATATTTCGCTATCACTCTCACAAAAAGTGCACGCAGCATTGGACTTTGACCAATCCAAGAAAAAAGATCCCAAGACAGAGGTTTTTATCAATGCTGTAGATCCCTTGAACAGTGCATCTTTCACCAAGGCTGAATTTGGACAAGGCGTTGTTGGGAAGTCGCTCAAGTACAACGATGAAACCTATCTAGCCTTCCCTCCATCTAACGTGGGATATTTTGAGCGATATGAACCTTTTTCATTCAGCATGTGGATTAAAATCCCCGAGCAATACCCTTTGGCAACCGTATTTTATCATGCAGAAAACCATCGGTATGGATATCAAGGGTATGATTTGTTGTTGAAAGACAACCAGCTGAATTTTCGCTTAAGCCATTCTTTCCCTCATGATGCAATTAGCGTGTTGAGTACTGAAAAATTGAAGGTTAACGAGTGGCATCATGTTGCCATTAATTATGACGGAAGCAGCAAGGCGGCTGGTGTATCAATTTATTTGGATGGGAAAGTGACTGGCACAAAAACAGAGCAAGACAACTTAAAGAAGCATATCCGCCAGTATTATAGCATCCATAAAGGAAAACACAGTGGTTTTAATTTTGGCAAAAGGGTGTTGGATCGATCCATGCCGAGAGGCGAGGTTGATGAATTCAAGATTTTTACAGACATGCTGACTACTTCTGAGGTTCAATATCTGAAGGCACTTAAGCCTTTTAGTTTGACATCAAAAAAAGAAATTCTTTTGAATGAAAATCCTTTACTGAACGCACGCAAAGAGTTGTGCGACCTCTATGATTCGGTGAAGGAAGTGATGGTGATGGGCGACTTGCCGAAACCACGTCAAACATTTTTGTTAAAGAGGGGTGTTTATGACAGCTATGGGGATAAGGTGGAACCTGCAACTCCAGAAGCGATATTGCTGTTTTCGAAGGACCTTCCCAAAAATCGGTTGGGGCTTGCAAAATGGATGTTCGATAAAAAAAATCCGCTCACCGCCAGGGTTGCTGTAAACAGGATGTGGCAGCTAATTTTTGGAAAGGGTTTGGTGTCTACTTCGGATGATTTTGGCAATCAAGGCGTTCTGCCAACCCATCCAGAACTGCTTGATCACCTTGCTGTATATTATCGCGAAAGCAATTGGAATACCAAAGAATTCATGAAATACGTCTTCATGAGCTCCACTTATCAACAGTCATCATTAGCAAAGCCGGAAATCATCAAGCAAGATCCAAACAACAAATGGCTTACCCGCAATCCACGGTATAGATTTCCTGCGGAAATGTTGCGAGACAATGCACTTGCCATCGCAGGTTTGCTTTCAAATAAGGTCGGGGGGAAAAGTGTATACCCATATCAGCCTGATGGTTTGTGGGATCAATTGAGTGATAAAGTTTGGCGCTACAAATACACCTTGTCTGAAGGGGAAGACCTTTACAGAAAAAGCGTTTACACGGTTAGAAAACGCACCAGCGTTGTTCCTTTCTTGCAAATATTTGATGCATCAGATAGGTCAACTTGTATTGTTAAACGGCAGGTTTCAAGTTCTCCCATGCAATCACTTGCCATGCTCAATGATCCTCAAATGATTGAAGCTGCTAGGAATGTGGCCATTCGGATGATGAAAGTGGGTGGAGTGAAACGAAACCTGCAGCTAGGTTGGGGCTTTAGGCTTATAACAGGGCGTGCACCCAATAAAAAAGAGCAGGTCTTGATGCAGGAAATGTATCTATCTGAGTTGAAGAATTTTGAAGCCAATCCTGGTAAATCAAGTGAATATCTCTCAGTTGGAAAAAGTTGTGCGGATGTTTCCAATCCAAATGAACTTGCCGCACTATCCAATACAGCCTTGGCTTTGATGAATACAGACGAATTCCTAACCAGAAAATAATTCACTATGGACGAGTTGATGAACAACTATTTCGAAAATAAAAGAAGGGATTTTTTAAGAGGTTCTGTTTTAGGACTCGGTGGCGTAGCGCTCAGTTCCCTGTTCGGTTGTGGCAGCAAATCAGGTGACAAAAAAATGGTCCAGCAGGCTACCGAAGAAATGAATACACCACTTGTTCATCCCCATTTTTCACCCAAAGCAAAACGGGTTATCTATCTTTTCCAAAGTGGTGGTCCTTCTCAAATGGAATTGTTTGATTACAAGCCGAAGCTCTACGAAATGCATGGGCAGGAGATTCCAGCGTCTGTTATTGGGAAAAACAGGATTTCTGGGATGGTGAGCAACCAATATTCTTTTCCGCTTGCCATGCCTGCCACCTCTTTCAAACAATACGGATCAAATGGTGGTTATTTCAGTGATTTAATTCCGCATACGGCGTCAATTGCCGATGATATTTGTGTGGTTCGTTCCATGTTTACAGAACAAATCAACCACGAACCAGCCTTAATCTTTACTCAAACAGGCAATCAATTGAGTGGAAGACCTAGCATTGGGTCTTGGTTGAGCTATGGATTGGGCAGCATGAACGACAACCTGCCTGCTTTTATCGTAATGCTTTCAAAGGGCGGCGGAGATCAGCCCATTAGCAGCGCAGCCTGGAGCAGTGGATTTCTTCCTTCTTACCACCAAGGTGTGCAATTCATGTCTGGCAACGATCCTGTGCCTTTTTTGAACAATCCTAGTGGGGTAGACCGCATGGATAGGCGAAAGGCACTCGACTTCATCAAGGGATTCAACTCAATACAAACTGAAGTCTGGAAAGACCCTGAAGTTGAAAGCCAAATCAGTCAGTACGAAATGGCTTATAAAATGCAAATGGCAATACCTTCTGTAACTGATTTATCTGAC